>NZ_RZSU01000074.1:0-32152 GCF_003997585.1 Mesorhizobium sp. M5C.F.Cr.IN.023.01.1.1
ATGGTCACCGAGGCCTCGGGAACGTCGGACAGCAAACCTTCGACCGTCTTGAGATCCGCCGCGGACGCCGCGCCCGTCATGTCGGCATAGGACCGGTTGGCGTAGACGACACGACCCTTGGTGTCGGTGACTAGAAGACCTTGCGACATCGAATCGACGAAGGCTTTCGACAGCTCGTCACTCGTCGAACGCGGTGTGATCTGCACGAAGCCGATGGCGGTGGCGAACAGGAAGCCGACACCGATCATCGCCAGCACACCAAGCATTCCAAGCAGGAATGGATCGCCAAGACGTTCGCGGAAAAGGCCGAAGACGATCGCGGCGCCAGTCAGGACGACGATGAAGACGATGAGCCGGGTGACTGCACCCGGTCGCGTGTTCTGGTCGACGATCGGTACCGGATAGAAATCGCCGCGCGCTTCCTTGGCCATGTGCCCCCTGCTCGTGAAATCCGGTACTTGCCCCTGCCCGGTTGAATCACATTCTCAGGGTCCGGAAAAGGCCTTGGCGGCAAATGTCCGCTAAAAATGACGCCCGTTCGGCGCCTGGTGTGGTGAATCCGAAATTCGCATTACCCTGGGTGCTGTGGGGAGCGAATTTCGAATTCACCACACCAGCAACGTGCTGAAAATCCAGTGTGGTGGATTTGAAATTCCGGAACGCTGACGCCCTCAATTCGTAGGGACTTCAAATCCACCACATTGGTGTTTCAAGCTGTTCAAGAGGCGCGAAAGGCGACTTGCAGTGGCGTGCCGCAACAGTCTAGTGTCGCGTCTTCATCGAAAGCCGATATTGGGGGCACCAATGCTGCAGTGGCTGGATAGTGTGGCGGGTCCTGGTTATGCCGCGGCAATCCTGTGGACGTTTGTCGCGCTTGTCCTTTTGGTCATCATTCTCCTCATCATCAAGCTGGTCCGCAATCTGACCTTCGGAACATTCGTTGCCGGCGGCAGGAACCGCAAGACGCGCCTGGCCGTCATGGACGCCACCGCTGTCGACAGCCACCGCCGGTTGGTGCTGGTGCGCCGCGACGACATCGAGCACCTGCTGCTGATCGGAGGCCCGACCGATGTCGTCGTCGAACGCGACATCCGGCTGTCGGCGCTGCGCCGTCCTGCGCTGACCGGAGATGGCGGCGGCCATCAGCCGGCACCGCGGCCGCGCGCGCCTCAACCGGCTCCTGCGCCAATGAGGCAAGCACCGCCTCCGCAGCCGGTTAGCGCGGCCCCCACGCCTGTCCGGCCCCATCAGACTGCACCAGCGCCAGCGCCGAGGCCAGCGCAAAGCCATCAATCGGCGACCATCACGCCGCTCCCCGCCTATGCCAATGCCGCTCGACACGCGCCATCGCCGGCAAGACAGGATTCCCCGGCAAAGCAGGATTCCATTGACGATACACTGATGAGGGAGCTCGAGGTCTCGTTTGATGTCCCGCAGCCCGCGCCGGAGAGCAAGCCGGCGGCAAAGGCGCCGTCGTCTCTCGATGACGAGATGACGAAGCTTCTCGGCGAGCTTTCCAGCCAGAAAAGATAACCGGCCAGAAACCGGGCCAGCGAACAGGCAACAAAAAAATGGCCGGAGACCGGCCATGACAAAATTCGCTTTGCTGCTTTTAGGCGATTCGCCTGTGCTTCAGTCGTCGCGGTAGACCTTCTCGCGGCGCTCGTGGCGCTCCTGCGCCTCGATCGACAAGGTCGCGATCGGACGCGCATCGAGCCGCTTCAGCGCGATGGGCTCGCCGGTTTCCTCACAATAACCGTAAGTGCCTTCATCAATGCGCTGAAGCGCGGAATCGATCTTTGAAATGAGTTTTCGCTGGCGATCGCGGGCGCGAAGTTCGATGGCGCGGTCGGTTTCCGAGGAGGCGCGATCGGCGAGATCGGGGTGGTTGGCGTTTTCCTGCTGCAGGATTTCGAGAGTTTCGCGCGCTTCGCGCAGTATGTCGTTCTTCCAGGTGACGAGCTTCAGGCGAAAGTATGATTTCTGCCGCTCGTTCATGAACGGCTCGTCTTCGGAGGGTACGTAATCGGCGGTAACGATGTCGTTCATTCGACTCACCCAAACAGCCCCAATTTTGGCGCCTATATATTCGCGGACCGAATACTGCACAAGCGCAATCGACGACAGTTTCACGCAATTGTTAATGTCGGGCAAAATGCTATGGGCCGCATCATTCGCATGAAGGGCGCGACCGGATTCGCGTATGATTCGTTGGGTTTGAAGGGTGCCGGCCATTGTGCGCAAGGCGTTTCTCATAGCTAATCCCGCATCGCCTTTTGACGAGTTTCGGTGTTTGGCACAAGCGAGGGGCCGGTGAGCAAGCTTTATCTGTTGAGGCATGCCAAGGCCGGGTGGGCTCTGCCGGGCATGCGCGATTTCGATCGTCCCCTCGACGCATCCGGCGTCGCCGACGCCGAAACGATGGGTGCGGCCATGCGGGCCCGCAGCTACATTCCGGACCTGACCCTTTGCTCCAACGCAAAGCGAGCGCGCCAGACCCTGGAAGGTCTGGCCGGCCATACCGATACAGGCCAGGTCCTGTTCCTCGATACGCTCTACAGCGAGGACGCCGCCGGCTATCTCAACCTCATCCGCAGCAATGGCGGGCCTAGCTCGCTGCTCGTCATCGGCCACAACCCGATGACGGAAGATCTCACTATCGCGCTTTCGGGCGACGGCGACGAGGCTGCCAGGGGAATGCTGAATTACGGCTTCCCGACTTCCGGCCTTGCGGTCGTTCGGTTTGACGGCAGTCTTGCCGATGCTGCGCAAGGCACTGGTTATCTCGAAGCCTTCCTGACGCCGGTCGATCTCTGACGCCATTTCAAACCTAGGCAGCAGCGTCTATATCGGATCGTACCGAAGCCCCGAGAGACCGCATTTTGGCATCATCGCTGACCACTTTCACCGACGAGGCGAAGATTGCCCTGGATACGCTGTCGGGGCGCGCTACCGGGCTTTTTTCGCCATCGCTGCGACTGGGTGTCACTGGTCTTTCCCGCGCGGGCAAGACGGTGTTCATCTCAGCCTTTGTGCACAATCTGATCCATGGCGGGCGCTTGCCGCTGTTCTCGGCGCAGAAATCGGGACGCATCGCCCGTGCCTTCCTCGAAGAGCAACCGGATGACGCCGTACCGCGATTCCAGTACGAGGATCACGTAGCGGCTTTGGTCAACGATCGCCTGTGGCCGGATTCGACACGTGCCATTTCCGAACTGAGGCTCACCATCGAATATGAATCGGCCTCCGCCTGGAGCCGCATGTTTTCATCAGGCAGATTGTCGGTCGATATCGTCGACTATCCCGGCGAATGGCTGCTGGACCTACCGTTGCTCGGTAAATCCTACGCTGATTTCTCGCGCGAAGCGTTCGAGATGGCCGTGCTGCCGGTGCGCGCCGACCTTTCGCAGGAATGGCGCTCGCTCTCCGCCGCAGTCGACCTGAATGCGGACGCCGACGAGATGACGGCGCGACGCCTCGCCGAGAGCTTCGCCGCTTACCTCAAGGCATGCAAGCTCGACGAGCGGGCGCTTTCGACCCTGCCGCCCGGCCGTTTCCTGATGCCCGGCGATCTTGAGGGCTCGCCGGCGCTGACTTTCGCGCCCTTGCCGGGCCTGAATGAGCGGCGGGCGCGTTCCGGGTCGCTTCAGGCGATGATGGAGCGGCGCTACGAGGCCTACAAGACATACGTCGTAAAGCCGTTCTTCCGGGAGCACATCACGCGCCTCGACCGCCAGATCGTGGTGATAGACGCTCTGCAGGCCCTGAACGCAGGCCCCGGCGCGATGGCCGATCTCGAACGTGCGGTGACCGAAATCCTCGCCTGCTTCCGCCCCGGTCGCGGCAATTTCCTGACTGACTTTTTTTCAAGGCGGATCGACCGCATATTGGTGGCGGCGACGAAGGCGGACCATCTTCACCACGAAAGCCACGACCGGCTGCAGGCGATCGTGCGGCGGCTTGCCGACCGTGCGGTGGCGCGAGCAAATTTCACCGGCGCCGATGTCGACGTGGTCGCCCTGGCGGCGGTGCGCGCGACCCGCGAAGGCACGGTCAAGCAAGGCCGTGAAACGCTGCCCGTCATCATTGGCACACCGTTGAAAGGTGAAAAGATCAACGGCGAAACATTCGATGGAAGAACCGAAACAGCCATATTTCCCGGTGATTTACCGGAGAAAATTGATGCAGTGTTCGATGTCTCTGGACCAGACCATCGGCAGAACCCGGGCCATTGGCAAAGCAATGAGGACCCGGCGATACGCTTCGTGCGCTTTCGCCCGCCAAAGCTCGAACGCACGGCTGAAGGCGTCACGCTGTCGCTGCCGCATATCAGGCTCGACCGCGCCCTGCAGTTCCTGATCGGAGATCGTCTGGCATGACCGCGCCCCGCAAGCCGGCGGCATTTCGCATCGAGCCGGAAGCCCCGCCAAAAGAAAGGGCAGCCTTGCGCCAGCCCGACGCTCCATCGGCCAGAAAGCCGCGCACCGTGAAGGCTGATCTTGCCGTCGTCACTCCGGCGGAAATCGACGTTTTCGACGAGCCGGACATCATCGCCGCCGAACCGCCGCCGGCGACCGCGCCGCGTAAGCGTTCGATGCTCGGTGGTTTGTTGTTCGGCGCATTGGGCGTTCTGGTTTCGCTGGCCCTCGGCCTTTGGACCGACCAGCTGATTCGCGATCTGTTCGCGCGTGCCGAATGGCTGGGCTGGCTGGCCGCCGGCATGGCCGTGATCGCGCTGCTGGCGCTTCTGATCATCCTCGTCCGCGAGTTCCTGGCGATCACCCGCCTCGCCGAGGTCGAAAAACTGCAGAAGCGGGCACTCGACGCCATTGCCCGCGACGATCCGAAGGCCGCTCGCGCAGTGGTCGACGAACTCTCGGCCTTCGTCGCGGCCAAGCCCGAAACCGCGGCCGGCAGACGCGCGCTGGCTGACCTGCGCGACGAGATCATTGACGGTGGCAATCTGGTGCGCCTGGCCGAGACCGAAATCCTCGGCCCCCTCGATGCGCGCGCCAAGGTGATGATCCTCGAAGCGGCAAAGCGCGTGTCGCTGGTGACGGCGGTCAGCCCTCGCGCTCTGGTCGACGTCGCCTATGTCGTGTTCGAAGCGGGCCGGCTGATTCGCCGCCTGTCGGAGCTTTATGGCGGCCGGCCGGGCACGCTGGGATTCTTCCGGTTGGCACGCAGCGTTCTCGCCCATCTGGCGGTGACCGGCTCGATCGCCGTCGGCGACAGTTTCGTGCAGCAGATCGTCGGCCATGGCCTCGCCGCCCGGCTCTCGGCCAAGCTTGGCGAAGGTGTCGTCAACGGCATGATGACGGCGCGCATCGGCATTGCTGCGATGGAGACCTCAAGGCCTCTGCCCTTCAGCGCCGCGAGGCGGCCCGGCATGGGCGATTTCCTGTCCGCGCTGACATCGTTTGCAACCAAAAAGCAGAAGGAAACATCCGCTTCCGACACGTGACAACCGTCGTCCAGCACCGCACATCCTGGTGGCTCGCAAAGGACGCTGTAGCCTTTTGATTTCGCGCATGATCCCAGCGCAAATCGCTTCCGATTTTCGGGGCCATGCGCTAGCGGTGACGAAGCATTAACCAATCTTGTTCATGGTCGGACGGGTTCCAAACCAGACTCTTTGTTGCCGGGTGTCGTCGATGAAAAGCGTGATCTTGTCCAGCGTCCTGCCCGTGGCGGTCGTGGTTTCAACAACTGCCGGCATGGCCGAAAAGACCTTTGCAGCAGAACGGGACAAGAAGTTCTTTCAATCGGTGGAAGGCGAATGGGTCGGCCCGGGGGAAATCGTCGCCGGCAAATACAAGGGCACGAAATTCACCTGCAATTTCACCGGCTCGACACCTGACGGCAAGATCGGAATGTCGCTCGACGGCGGTTGCCGGGTCGGCATGTTTACCCAGCAGATGTCGGCGACGATCCAGCACAAGGGCCGCGAGGGCTACAAGGGCAGCTTCATGGGCGGTGCCGCCGGTTCCGGCCTCGACATTATCGGCGGCAACGTGGTCAGCGCCAACAAGGTCGTCTTCACCATCAACCGCAACCAGTTGCGCGGCGTCATGCAGGCCCTTGTCCCCAACGACAATTCGATGACGGTGACGGTTGCGGTGCGCGTCGACCAGCAATTGGTGCCGGTCATCGGCATGAAGCTGAAGCGCGTCGATACGGTCGAAGTCGGCTCCATCGCGCCGAACTGAGCGATCATCTGCGCGTCCGACCGGACGTGCGGCGCGGCCCTATAAAAAAGCGGCAGCCATGGCCACCGCTTCTTTTGCAAAACTCAAATCGATTCTCAGGCCTTGATGGCGGCAGTCAACTCGTCATAGGCCTTGCAGGCCTCGTCCGACGTCGTAGCATCCTGATACTTGGTTGTGACCGCCTGGACCTTGGCGGCGAGATCGGCCGCCTTGGCCGGATCCTTGGTAATCGCCTCCTGAAGGGCTGCAGTCATGTCCTGAGCCTTCTTGGTCAGCATTTCGGTCGTGCAGTCCGGCGCCTTCGAGCAGGCCGATCCGGCAAGTGCCGCGATGCCAACGGCAACAAGCAAAAAAATCTTCATGTCGGTCGTCTCCCTCAAAAAAAGGCGGCGGACTTGATCGTCCTCCGCCCTTCACGGCCAAAGCCGCGCGTCCTTAGCGCCCGATTGCTGCAACACGCAACGCAGCGGGTGCATAAAGTTGTGGAGCGCGCCTGCAACACTGCCGCACCAGTTTCCGGATTCGGGCTGTTCGATCTCAGCCGAAGCCCCTATCTTGGCCGCTCGATGCCGCAGCACGTGCAGCGGTCGTTAGAGAGAACGGAACGGCAGGCATGGCGGCAGAAGCAGCGGGCAGCGATCTGATCCACGTGGTGGCGCTGCTCGCCGCAGGTGTTGTCGCGGTGCCGATCTTCAAGCGCATGGGCCTGGGTTCCATCCTCGGCTATCTGGCGGCCGGCGTGGTCATCGGCCCGTTCGGCATTGGCATCTTTTCCGAATCGGAAGCCATTCTTCACGTCGCCGAGCTCGGCGTCGTCATGTTCCTGTTCATCATCGGGCTGGAGATGCAACCGTCACGGCTATGGGGCCTCAGGCGAGAGATCTTTGGCCTTGGGGCATTGCAGGTCGGCGTGTGCGCGCTGTTGCTGACCGGCGTCGGACTGGCGGGAGGTTTTCCGATCTCGCAATCCTTCGTCGCCGGCGCCGGCTTCGTGCTGACCTCGACAGCCATCGTCATGCAGCTTCTGGAGGAACGTGGTGAGATCGCTGCGCCCAAAGGCCAGCGCATCGTCTCCATCCTGCTGCTCGAGGACCTGGCGATCGTGCCGTTGCTGGCCCTGATCGCCTTCCTGGCGCCGGGCGGCGCCGATATGAGCTTGACGCAGCGGCTGACGGAGGTGGGCATCGGCCTAGCCGCCATCGTCGGGTTGGTGCTGGCTGGGCGTTACCTGCTCAATCCGTTCTTCCGCATCCTGGCGGACGCCCGCGCCCGCGAAGTGATGACCGCAGCCGCCCTTCTGGTCGTTCTGGGGTCGGCGCTTGCCATGCAGCTCAGCGGCCTGTCGATGGCGATGGGCGCCTTCCTGGCCGGCGTGCTTTTGTCCGAATCCACCTTCCGCCATCAGCTGGAGGCCGATGTCGAACCATTCCGCGGTGTGCTGCTCGGGCTGTTCTTCCTCGCTGTCGGCATGTCGCTCGACCTGCATGTGGTCATCGAGAACTGGCGGCTTGTCGCCATCTACGTCGTTGCCTACATGGCGATAAAGGCGATCGGCATCTATCTCGTCGCCCGCATCCTCAAGACCGGTCACCGGGAAGCGCTCGAGCGCGCCGTCTTCATGGCGCAAGGCGGCGAATTCGCCTTCGTTCTCTATTCCGCAGCCACGGCGGTCGGCATCATCGACAGTCAGGCTAACGCGACCCTGACGGCGATCGTCATCATCTCCATGGTGCTGACACCGCTGGCCATTCTGGCATTGCGGTATCTGATGCCGCGCGACGAGCAGTCGCTCGAAGGCGTCGACATCGCCGATGGCCTTACCGGCAGCGTGCTGATCATCGGCTTCGGCCGCTTCGGCCAGATCGCCAGCCAGCCGCTGCTGTTGCGCGGGATCGATGTGTCGATCATCGACAATGAGGTCGAGATGATCCAGGCGGCGGCCGATTTCGGTTTCAAGGTCTATTATGGCGACGGCACGCGGCTGGACATTCTGCGTGCCGCAGGTGCCGGCCGCGCGCGCGCCGTGTTGATCTGCGTCGACAAGCCCGATGTCGCCGTCCGCATCGCACAGCTTGTCAAGGCGGAGTTTCCCCTGCTGACCGTGCTGGCACGGGCTTTCGACCGCGGAACCGCGCTGCAGTTGATACGTGCCGACGTCGATTTCCAGATTCGCGAAACCTTCGAATCGGCGCTTGTCTTCGGCGGCTCGACGCTGGAAGCGCTGGGCGTAGACCCGGAGGAAGTCGCCGAGGTAATCGAGGATGTCCGCCACCGCGATGCTGCCCGTTTCGAGTTGCAGCTCGCCGAAGGCGTTCGCGCCGGAGCGCGCTTCCTCAAGGGCAATATCGGCACGCCCATTCCGGCACCGCTCAGCCAGCCGCGCCGCACCGGTCAGGCGCTCAATGAAGAAACCGCCGGCGTTCTGCATAAATCCGAGCCTGCGGACTAAATACCTGGAGCAAACAGATGACCGAACTGGACGAACGTGCGCTCTCCGTCACCAAATTCTGGCGTGACGCCGGGAAAGATGCGTGGTTCGAGAAGAATGACGCCTTCGACGCGGAATTCCGCAACCGGTTTCTCGACCTGCACTACGCTGCCGCACGGCGTGAATGCGATGACTGGTCTGAGCATGCCGAAGGCTCACTGGCACTGATTCTCCTGCTCGACCAGTTCCCGCGAAACTGCTTTCGCGGCACCGGCCATATGTATGCAACCGACCCGCTGGCGAGGCATTTTGCCGAAAAGGCGACCGCCGCCGGTCAGGATCTGGCGCTCGACGAAGACCTGCGCGCCTTCCTCTATTTGCCGTATGAGCATTCGGAGCATCTCGCCGACCAGCTCAAATCCATGGACCTTTTTACCGCCAAAGCCCAATCCTATCTGAAATATGCGGTCGAGCACCTGGAGATCATTCAGCGCTTCGGCCGCTTTCCGCATCGAAACAGGATGCTCGGCCGCGAGACGACGCCGGAGGAACAGGTGTTCCTCGACGGGGGCGGATTTTCCGGCTGAGCTCAGTGCATCGGAGCCAAAACTGGTTAGAGGTTTGGTCCGATGCTTTAGGTCAGCCACCAATCCCGGCCAGACGTCAGTCGCTCGATGCCGGCGCTGTCGAGAGCGGCAAGCCGCTCCGCCACGCTTCTGCCGTCGACGGTGAGGTCAGGCGCGATCTCGGCCAGCGGCGCGAGAACGAAAGCGCGCTCCAGCATGCGCGGATGCGGCACTTCCAGCCCGGTTTCGCGGATAATCTGATCGCCGAACACCAAAATGTCGATGTCGATCAGCCGTGGACCCCAGCGCTCCTCGCGCACCCGCTTCAGTCTGCGCTCGACGTCGAGACAGAGATCGAGCAATGCGTGTGGTGCGAGCACAGTCGAAATTTCGGCAGCCGCATTGAGAAAATCCGGCTGGTCGAGCTTGCCCCAGGGCGGCGTCCGGTAAAGCGAGGAGACGACAACGACGCGCGCGTTCTCGTCAGCGTCCAGCATACGCAGCGCAGCGCCCATCGACCTTGCCGGGTCGCCGAGATTGCCGCCAAGGCTGAGATAAACCGTGTTATTCTGGCCAGACAACGGTCACCTCGACATGATCGAGCACACCGGGCACTGGCGCGTTCGGCTTGCGCACAGTGATCTCGGCCTTTTTGATCTGAGGAAACCGGGCCGTCAGCGCCCGGGCCACCTCCAGCGCCAGCGCTTCTATCAGAAAACGCCTCTCGCCGGTTATGATCTTTTCGATCACTCCGAAGGCGACACCATAGTGGACGGTATCCTCGATGGAATCATCGACCAGCGCGCGGCCGGGTTCGACGGAGAGCGCAGCGTCGACATAGAAACGCTGGCCGAGCGTCTCCTCCTCATCCAGCACGCCGTGCCGGGCGAAGAAGGCGCAGTTCTTCATGCGGATGACATACATCGCTCAGCGTCCCGCTCGATTAGAGCGACGTGCATCCACTTGGACGCAAAAACTACGCTCTAACGCTTTCAATCTACGCATCCTGCTTTCCGAAAATCGCTTTTGATTTTCGAGCCTATGCGGTGGTTTCACGGGCCAGCATAGCATCCGCAAGCGCCAGCGCATCCACATTGATTGCGACATCGTGGACGCGAAAAAGCTGCGCGCCCTTGAGTCTCAGGATAACGCTCGTCGCCGCCGTTGCGGCCCCCCTGGCCGAGGCGTCGCGGCCGGTGACGGCGCCGATGAAGCGCTTTCGCGAGGTACCCGCCATCAGCGGAAAGCCCAAGGCATCAAGTTCGGAAAACCGTGCCATCAGGTCGAGATTTTCCTCTGCTGTTTCCTTTTCGAAGCCAAAGCCCGGATCGAGCACGATTTGGTCGTCGGCAACGCCGCTTTGCCGGGCGATTTCCAGTGACTTCCTGAGGAAGGAAAACTGATCCTCGATCACGTCGGGCAGTTTTTGCCTGTCACGTCCGGTATGCATGATGACCAGCCCGGCGCCGGTCTCGGCAGCGACCCGCGCGATATCAGGTTCGCGCTGCAGGCCCCAGACATCGTTGACGATATGGGCGCCGGCGGCGACGGCAAGCCGAGCGGTGTCCTCGCGATAGGTGTCGACCGAAATCAGCGCCTTGCCAAGCCTGGCGAGCGCCTCGATGACGGGCAGCACGCGGGCCTGCTCTTCCTCGATCGCTACCGGAGACGCACCGGGGCGTGTCGATTCCCCGCCGACGTCAATGACGGAGGCCCCCTCTTCCACCATCCGGCCCGCCTGGGCCACCGCCCGTTCGGGCGCAACGAACAGTCCCCCGTCGGAAAAACTGTCCGGCGTGACATTGAGGATACCGACGATCACCGCTTTGCCGCCAAGGTCGAGATGACGCCCATGCGCCAGCTGCCATCGCCGTGTCGTCATTGTCCATCAACCATGTGTGATCCGCCAAAGATCAATTCCGTTGCGCCGGCAGCGGCCGTAGCGCATGGTGGGCAAAGAGGCAACATGATGAAACGATCACTGCTTTGCGCCCTGATGCTCGCTTTTTCCGCCTTGCCGGCGGGCACGGCGAGTTTGGTAAAGACATATAGCTACTTCAGCATCGGCGGCAGGACGCTCGATGATATCGGAACCCAGCTTACGAAACTTGGGCCCCAGGTAAAAAGTACAGGGATGCGGCATCCAGGCGCCACGCAGATGGCGTTCACCACACGCATCAGCTATGCGGAAAAATCGAATTCCTGCGCGATTGCTGACGCCAACGTCACTCTCAAAGTCAAGGTGATCCTTCCCGAGTGGCGCCGCTCGCGCAAGGCCGATGCGGGCGTAAGGCTGTTTTGGGATACATTGTCCGCCGACATCAAGCGCCATGAGGATCGCCATGTCGAGATCGCCAAGAACCATGCCCGCGACCTCGAGGATGCGCTGAAGGCGACGTATCCGCAGAAGACTTGCCAGGAGGCCAAGGCCAAGGCCGCGGAAATCGCCGCCGCTATCCTTGCCAAGCACGACCGGGCCCAGATGCAATTCGATCGCGTCGAGACAATCAATTTCCAAAGCCGTATCCTGCGTCTGCTGCGCTATCGCATGGAGCGCATCGAGAACGGCCGGCTGCCGGGTTAGCTCAGGCCAGATGGTAAGGTCGATTTTCGTGGAGTGGGGCGTCAGCCGGCGACGCCGAGCTTCTTCTGCAGGCTGGTCGACGACGTCGTATACTGGAATACGATGCGCTCGCCGGGGCTGACGATGCGCTTGGCTGCCTGCGCCATCAGGGCGACCTCATGGAAGCCCGACAGGATCAGCTTCAGCTTGCCGGGGTACCAGTTGATGTCGCCGACGGCGAAGATGCCCGGTACCGATGTCTGGAATTTCTCGGTGTCGACCGGGATCATGTTCTCGTGAAGATTGAGGCCCCACTCGGCGATCGGTCCGAGCTTCATGGTCAGGCCGAAGAACGGCAGCATCCGCGTGCACGGCACCTCGATATCGCCGCCGGGGCCTTTGATGGTCGCGGAGGAAAGCTGGCCGTCGGCGCCGGACAATCCCGTCACCTGCCCGACCTGGAAATCCAGTTCCTTCATCTCCTGCATGGCGTACATCTTGTTGACGCTGTCGGGCGCCGCGCGAAACTCCGGCCGCCGGTGGACCAGCGTCACGCTCTTGGCCACTGGCTGCAGGTTCAGCGTCCAGTCGAGCGCCGAATCGCCGCCACCGACGATGATGAGGTCGTGGCCGCGAAATTCCTCCATCCGGCGAACCGAGTAGAAGACGCTCTTGCCCTCATAAATCTCGATGCCCGGGATCGGCGGCCGCTTCGGCTGGAATGAGCCGCCGCCGGCGGCGATCACGACCACCTTGGCTTCGAACACCTCGTTCTCGTCGGTGACGACGCGAAAGCTGCCGTCCTCGAGCTCTTCCAGGCTTGAGACCATGCGGTTGAAGGTGAAGTCGGGCTTGAACGGCGCGATCTGCTCAAGCAGCCTGTCGACCAGGCCCTGCGCCGAAATCGATGGCCAGCCGGGAATGTCGTAGATCGGCTTTTCCGGATAGAGTTCGGCGCATTGCCCGCCAGGGCGATCGAGTATGTCGATGAGATGGCATTTCATGTCGAAGAGGCCGAGCTCGAACACGGCGAACAGGCCGACCGGCCCTGCCCCGACAATCAATACGTCCGTCCTGGTGATATCGGTCATGAATGCGCCTTCGCTGCGCATGACCGCGAAATCGGAATCGATTTTCGCTGGGGATCATGCGCCAAATCACGGTGCTACAGCGTCCTTTGCGTGTCCAAGAGGATGCGCGGCGCTATAGAGAACGGCGAGACACTGCATGACCATTGGCCCGCTGCCAAGCCGGGGCCCGAAAAATCGGCTATAAGCCGCGCTTCAGCCTTCACGCTTCAGCCCTGGCGGGCGGGCACGCGCACAACCAGGCCGTCGAGAGCGTCGCGCACCTTGATCTGACAGGAGAGCCGTGAGTTCGGCTGGACGTCGTAGGCGAAGTCCAGCATGTCCTCTTCCATCGCTTCCGGCTCGCCGACCTCCGCCGTCCATGCCTCGTCGACATATACGTGGCAGGTCGCGCAGGCGCAGGCGCCACCGCACTCGGCCTCGATCCCCGGCACGGCGTTGCGGATCGCGTTCTCCATGACGGTCGAGCCATTTTCGGCATCCACGTCAAAATGTGTGCCGTCATGGGCGATGAAGGTCAGCTTGGTCATTTGTCACCTGAAGGGAGTTCCAGCCGAGATAATCACTCAAGCAGACAAGTCAACTGCCGCGCGAAAGCGGCGCTCTATGCCGTTTTTTTTGGAAATCGGTTTAACGGCTGATGGCGGCGACGAAATCGCGCACTTCTTCGATCAGGGAGCCAAGCCGCTTGAGGGTATTGGTATCTTCAGGTTGAAGTTCGATCGCGCTGGCGCAATCGGCGACAGCGAAGGCGCCGACACCGCGCGCCGAACCTTTCAGCCCGTGCGCCAGAAGCAGTCTTTGCCCCACATCGGCGTCGACGATCCTGTCGCGAACGGACAGCGCCTGCTGCACGAACAGCGCCAGCACCTCCTGTTCGAGGCTGCGGTCGCCCATCGTCTGACGCGCCAGATGCGCCAGGTCCACCGGCCGCGACCCGGCCGTTCCCGACACATCGCCGCCGGGCATCGAGAAGGCAATGCCGTTTTCGCCACGCATGAATCTGCAACTCCGTTGTTCGACCGCCGCAAAAAAATAGGCCCATCCTGTGGACGACGGGTTAATGATTGGCCCGGAAAAATGTTGCGATAACGGCGCCGGAATCACAGTTTTGTTAACCTTATATTTAAAGTTTTACGTATCGCGCCGAATGCAGGTTTTCTTTACCCCGGTGTGTCATTACGATACGACAGGTCCATTTTCAGCCTCTTGCGTGGGACACGACAAGCAGAATCAATAAGTCCCGCGGCAGCTTGTACAGGGTAGCGAAGGCATGGCGAAGAAAACAACGACGAGAACGCTCGACAACGACGTAGCCAGGGAACTCGAGAAAGCACTTGATATCGACCTGAGCGGCGATGCCGGCGGCGACCTCGACATCGCAGCGTCGATGGAAGATCTGGAGGCGCAGATATCGCAGGCTGCCGACGAGTTGGCACGCGAAGGCCGTAACCAGAATGCCGAGCCTGTCGCCAGCCAGGGCGAGAATGCCGAGCCTGTCGCCAGCCAGAGCCAGCAGACGGAGCCTGCCGCCAACCAGGACGAAAAAGCCCAGGACCAGAAAGAAAAGCCCGCGGCAACGGCCAAGCCGGCTGAACTGCGCCCTGTGGAAACGCGCAATGGCACGCAGCCGGCCGGCTTCACGCCGGCCAATGACCCTCGTCAAAAAGATTACAAAACGCTGCTGCACACCCTCAATCGGCGTGCCTCGAACACGATCTACTGGGTGGTGGCGCTTGTTTCGCTCGCCTGGATCGCGGGCGCCGGTGCATTGGCCAACCTGCTGTTTGGACCAGGCATCTGGCAAATCCGCACGCCCGGCCAGTTTTTCGCCCGTCCCGAACTGATCGGCCTGGCGATCGCTGCGATCTTGCCCGTGCTTCTGTTCTGGGCGTTTGCAGCCATGATTCGCCGCGCGCAGGAGATGCGCATAGCGGCTCAGTCGATGACGGAAGTGGCATTCCGCCTGACCGAGCCGGAAAATATTGCCCAGGATCGCGTCATGATGATCGGGCAAGCCGTCCGCCGCGAGGTGGCGGCCATGGGTGAAGGCATCGAGCGCACGCTTGCGCGTGCCGTCGAGCTCGAAACCCTGGTCCACAGCGAGGTGAACCAGATCGAACGCTCCTACTCGGAGAATGAATCGCGTATCCGCTCGCTTGTCGACGGGCTGGGCAGCGAGCGCGAAGCGGTGGTCACCCACGCTGAACGCGTGCGCGCCTCGATCACCGGCGCGCATGAGACGCTGAAGGACGAAATCGGGGCGGCCAGCGACATCATTCGCGACAGCATTCTCAACGCCTCGACCAACCTGTCGATGACCATAACCAATTCCGGCGACACCCTGATCGACAGGATCAACCAAAGCTCGTTGTCGATCTTCGATTCGGTGGAAGGCCGGCTCGAATCGATCACGGACCGGCTGTCGACCTCCGGCGAAGCCTTCGCCAGCCTTCTCGATACGCGCATCGCCAAGCTGACGGACACGACCGACGGCCTCACCCGGTCGCTGACCGACCTGCTCGACGATCGGACCTCCGGCATGGTGTCGCTGCTCGGCGGCGCCGCGCGTACGCTCAACTCCGAATTTGAAGCCAGCCTTGACGGCATCGAGCGGACGCTGGCCGAACGCGGCCAGGCGCTGATTAGTGAATTTCAGACCCGCGCCGAAGCGCTGGACACCGGCACCCAGAAGCTCAACGCCGCGCTCGAGGCTCGCGCACGCCAGATCAACGAGACGCTGGTCGAGCGCGCGCGCGAAATCGCCCATACCTTCCAGGAGAGCAAGGAGACGCTGTCGGCGATGATCGATCAGGGCAAGACCCAGATCGGCGCCGACATGGCCGACATCGTTTCGTCGACTTCGTCCATGCTTGAAGCACGCGCCGGCGATTTCGCCGGGCGCATGGAAGCGGCCCGTCATGTGGTGTCGCGCTCCTTCGACGCCGATATCCGGCGGCTTTCCGATGCCCGCGTCGGCATCGAGGAGGCCGTCGAGAACCACAGCCGCAAGCTTTCCGAAAGCCGCGAACGCATGGCGGCGGCGATGGAGGCCGATCTGGCGAAATTCGCCGAAAGCCGCGCCGGCATCGACGCGGCTGTCACCGACCAGGTGCAGAAGCTTGCCGAAGGCCGCAACCTGATCGCGCGCGCCCTCGAAGAGGATCTGCGCAAGGTCAACGAGTCGCGCGCCACCATCGATGCTTCGCTCGGCAGCCATCTCGAACAGCTCGAAGAGGGCCGCAACAGGCTTTCACAGGCTTTGAACGAAGACTCCGGAAAACTGGTACAAGCTCGTACAATCATTGACGAAATGGTTGCCGGTCACGTTGGAAAACTCGCCGAAGGCCGCAGCATTCTTTCACGCGCCCTCGAGGCCGATCTCGGTAAGCTGGCCGACAGTCGCGCCAGCATCGACGGCCTGGTCGCCGGTCAGGTCGAGAAGATCGCCGAAGGTCGCGCCATCCTTGCCAAGGCGTTGGAAACCGACATCGTCGGCATCAAGGATCTCATCCAGAGCCATTCCGCCAAAGTGGCGGAAGACCGCGGCCTGCTTTCGCGCTCGCTCGAAAACGACCTGTCCGGTATCCGGGGCCTGATCGAGGACCATTCGGGCAGGCTCGCCGACGATCGCAGCCTGCTTTCGCAAACGCTCGAGGCAGACCTCGCCAAATTGGCGGAAAGCCGGTCGAGCATCGACGGGCTGGTCGCCGGTCAGGTCGAGAAGCTGGCCGAAGGCCGCGACATCCTCAAGCGCGCGCTGGAGTCCGATCTCAACACGATCAAGGACGTCATATCAGGCCAGTCCGAAAAGCTGGCGGAAGACCGTGGTCAGCTCTCGAAGGCGTTGGAAACCGACCTGCAGAGCGTGAATGGCCTTATCTCCGATCACATGAACAAGCTCGCCGAGGACCGTTCAATCCTGTCGAAGGCACTCGAAGACGACCTCGCCAAACTGGCTGAAAGTCGGTCGAGCATCGATGGTCTGGTTACCGGCCAGGTTGAGAAGCTGGCCGAAGGCCGCGACATTCTCAAGCGCGCGCTGGAGTCCGATCTCAACACGATCAAGGACGTTATATCAGGTCAGTCCGAAAAGCTGGCGGAAGATCGTGGTCAACTGACGCGAGCGCTGGAAACCGACCTGCAGAATGTGAACGGCCTTGTCTCCGATCACATGAACAGGCTCGCCGCAGATCGCTCGACCCTGTCCAAGGCGCTCGAAGACGACCTCGCCAAACTGGCGGAAAGCCGGTCGAGCATCGACGGGCTGGTTGCCGGCCAGGTCGAGAAGCTGGCCGAAGGCCGCGACATCCTCAGACGCGCGCTGGAAGCAGACCTCAATACCATCAAGGGTGTCGTCGCCGACCAGTCGCAGCAGCTGACCGACAATCGTGCAGAGTTTGCGCGGGCGCTGGAGGCCGATCTCGGCAGCGTCAACGGTCTCGTAAACAGCCACGCCGATAAGCTCATCCAGGACCGCTCGATCCTGTCCAAGGCGCTTGAAGACGACCTCGCCAAACTGGCGGAAAGCCGGTCGAGCATCGACGGGCTGGTTGCCGGCCAGGTCGAGAAGCTGGCCGAAGGCCGCGATATCCTTAGACGTGCGCTGGAAGCAGACCTGCAGAAAATTGCGGCGAGCCGCGGCGAGGTGGACGACATCATAGCCGGGCATGTCGGCAAGCTGGCCGAAGGCCGCGACGCGCTGACCCGTGCGCTGGAGGACGATCTCTCCAAGCTCGCCCATACGCGCAAGGAAGTCGACCGTTCCCTGTCCGGCCATATCGACCAGATCGCCGCCAGAAGCACCGACATTTCGGACGCTATTGCCGCTGACGTCGAAAAGATCGAGCAGGCGTTCAGCCGTCAGACCGGCATCATCGAGGAGCGCGCCGGAACCATGGAGCGCGCGCTGTCGACCGGTGTCGACAACGTCCGCAGCGTGCTCGAAAAGAGCGCCGTCTTCGTCGCGGGAGCGCTGCGTGAAAAGGTAATGGAAGTCACCAGCGCGCTGCATGAGCAGGCCGGCGCGGCGTTCAGTGACGCCGACCGCAAGATCGCCGGGCGTGCCGAGCAGACCTCGGCCGCCTTGCTCGCCAGGGCGGAGGATATCGCCCGCACCTTCGAGGAGGCGGACCGCCGCCTCGCCGCACGTGCCGAAGACACGTCGAGTGCGCTCATTGCCCGCGCCGAGGATACATCGAGCGCAATCATGGCCCATGTCGACAACACATCGAACTCCTTGCTGACGCGCGCCCAGGAGACGGCCGACCAACTGGCCGCTCGTGCCAGCGAGATCGCCGGTACATTCGATGCGGCGGACCAGAAGCTGGTTGCCCGCGCGGTCGAAACGGCGCAGTCGCTGGCGGCACGCGCCGGCGACATCCTGCGCAATTTTGAAGGCGCCGACGAACGGCTCGGCGTGCGCATCGGCGAATCGGCCGAAGCGCTCGCAGCGCGAGCATCGGACCTTGGCCGCATTTTCGATGCCGCCGACCAGCAGCTGATCTCGCGCATCGCCGAAGGTTCGGAGGCGCTGTCGGCCCGCGCGTCGGAGATCGGCCGTATCTTCGACGAGGCGGATCACCGTCTGGTATCCCGCATCGCCGACAGCACGTCGACGATCGGAGAACATGCCGACAACATCGTCGGGGCCTTCGCCAGCACCGAGCAGCGGGTTGCCGAACGTGCGCGGCAGACCGGTCAGGAACTTGCCGTCCACGCCCGTGAAATCGAGCAGGCGCTCGCCGGCGCCGACGAGCGCCTGGCATCCAGCGCGGCGGCTGCGGCGGCTCGCGTCGAGGAGCAGGTTGCCGGCGTCGAAAACCGTCTCGTCTACACCACCGAAACGATAGGCCAGAAGCTCAACGAGCAGGTCTCGACCGCTGAGGCGCAACTTATTTCGCGCGCCAACTCGATCGCCGAAACCTTCACTGCGGTCGGCCAGCATATCGGCCAGAGCACCAACGACGCGGCGAAGACCATCGGCACCAACACCCGCGAGCTCAACACCATGCTTGCGGCACGTTCGGCCGAGATCTCGAAAATCCTCGACGAAACGGCACGGCCGCTGGTCGAGCGCTTCGCCCAGGGCGGCTCGGAACTGCAAAAGAGCATGGAAGAGGTGACCGAACGCGCCACCGAGAAGCTGCGCAGCGAAAACGCCACCCTCGTCAATGCGCTCGCCAGCCGCACGGCCGAAACATTGTCGGCCGTCGAAGGCGCGCGCTCAACGCTCGCCGACAGTGTCGCCGATCTCATCGGCCGTATGAGCACCTCCAGCTCGCAGCTCGGTCAGTTGATCGAGCAGGCGGCGGCCAATCTCGGCCAGGTCGACGAACGCCTGACGGGCAGCACGCAAAGCTTTGCCGCGACGACGGAAAAAGCCGCGCAGACCTTCGCCAGTTCGGCACGCCTGGTCGATTCGAACACGACACGGCTTACCGAGCTGTCATCCGCGACCTTGCGCGAGGTTGCCTCGATCGCCACCAAGTTCGACGAGCACAGCCGATTGCTGTCCAGTGCTTCGGATCTGTTGAGCTCGGCCCAGAGCAACCTCGAACACACGTTGGAAAGACAGTCGTCGCTGGAGGATCTCGCCGTCGGCCTGGTTAAGAAGTCGGAGGATCTCGAAAAGGTCATGCGCTCGTTCGAGGATCTGGTCGGCCAGACGTTGCAGAACGCCGAAGGCAAGACGCTGGAGTCGGCGGACAAGATCCGTACCGCCATCGCCGACGTCGTCGATTCGGCAACGAAGCGCTTCGCCGACGCGACCGAGGAGATGCGGCGCACCGCCGGCTCGATCAAGAGCGAGCTCGACCTTACCCGCGCCGAGCTCAAGAAGGGCGTCATCGAGATGCCGGAAGAGGCAAAGGAATCGACCACGGCCATCCGCCGCGCCGTTTCCGAGCAGATCAACGCCCTGAAGGAACTTTCGGATATCGTTGCGAAATCGGGTCGCAGCACCGACTCCTCGGAGCCGCGCAACCTGCGTCCGGCACCGCAAGCGCCTGCCGCGCGCGCCACTGAGCCGCTGCGCCGTCCTCCGGCCCAGCAACCCGAACCTCGTGCCCCGCAGGCGCCATCGGGTGACACTGCACTGCGCGGCACACTCGAGTTGGAACGCCCGGCTGAGACGGCGCCGCGCCAGCGCGACCCCAATGGCCGTACGCCGCAGGGCGGCTGGGTGCGCGATCTCTTGACCGGGGCATCGCGCGAAGAGGGCGCCACGCCCGCGGCACCTTCGGAAGCGCCACGCTCGGCACCTGCCCAGCGCTCGCCGCTTCACGTCGTGGAGTCGCTTAACTCGCTTTCGGTCGACATCGCCCGCGCCATCGATCACGACGCCTCGATCGAGCTGTGGAACCGCTACCGGCGCGGCGAGCGCGACGTGTTCACGCGGCGTCTCTACACGCTGAAGGGCCAGCAGACTTTCGATGAGATTCGCCGCAAATATCAGATGGAGGCGGAGTTCCGAGCCGCCGTCGACCGTTATTGCGACGATTTCGAAAAGCTGCTCAAGGACGTGTCGCGCAACGACCGCGACAACATGATGGCGCAGACCTACCTGACGTCGGACACCGGCAAGGTCTATACGATGCTTGCCCACGCCAGTGGCCGCCTGCATTGATCAGGCGACAGGGAAACAAAAAAGGCGGGAAATTTTCCCGCCTTTTTCATGCCGTTCCGACCTCTTCGGGATCATGCTCTATTGATTGATCTCCGGTTCTACGAGCCTTGCCAGGTTTCGCAGCGACTCCTGCCAACCGAGATAACAAGCCTCAGCTGGAATGACGTCCGGCACGCCTGCCTGCGTGATATCCAGCTCCGTGCCGACTGATACTTTCTTCAGTATCACCGTCACCTGCATCTCGCCGGGCAAGTTAGGATCGTCGAACTTGTCCGTGTAGCGCAGGCGTTCGCCCGGAACGAGCTCGACATATTCGCCGCCAAACGCGTGGCTTTTGTCGGTTGTGAAGTTGCGGAATGACATTTTGAATGTGCCGCCGACTTTGGGTTCCAGATGATAAACCGTGCAGGTGAAGCCGTTGGGCGGTAGCCATTTCGCGAGCGCGTCCGCCTCAAGGAAAGCGCGGTAGACTTTTTCTGGGCTGGTTGCCAGGACGCGGTGCAGGCGTACGGTACTGGGCATATCATTTATCCTTGTGATTGGAGTGTCGATCCTGCCCAAGGACGAACGGGTCTTGACCAATCCGACACAAGTTCCGAGGTTTTTTGGAACCGGGGCCGCAGACCTTCATGTTAGGCTCCCTGCGACCGCTTTTCGACCCGTTGCGGAAGTTCGTTCGACCCTGCCGAATTCACGCCAATGACCCTAGTCGGACATTCCAGGCCCAAATTTTCTCCCAGATAGGGACCTCCAGTGGAACTCACCGCTTTGACTCAATCCAGTAGTTACTCGATTTCGACCTCAATGTCGCAAGAGGGCGAAAGCGGATCTTGACCGGACTAGATGCGTGTCGCCTATTTGGCCCGCTCGATACGCGGGGGTATATAAGCGGGCTTGCAATGATGAGGCTGGCGCTACCTGCCCGGCCGGCTCAAAACAAGGTGGGGGCCTATTCGGAGTTCGCCACGGGTGCGACCAGCGGCGTGATGCGGCGGATCGCGACGCGCCGGTTCTCGCGCTCGGGCTCCTGGGTTCAACCTTCAGGTACTGCTCGCCATAGCCCTGCGTCTTCATGTTCTCGGGCGCGATGTCGAAGACGTTGGTCAGCGCAGTCGCCACCGCCTGGCCCGCTGGTCCGACAGCGCCAGGTTCGCCACCTCCGCCCCGACCGCATCGCGAGCGACACTGGAAGATGCCAATCCCGCACCCACGTCCAAGCGACCTTTGCCTTTCAGGAAGCTCGATGACGATCAGATCTTTTGATAGTGATCTGGCGACCCCGTTCTACTATGTCGCCCGCAGCCACGTCGAACCGCTAACCCCTGTGCGGTCCTTGCAGCGAAGCAACATGAAGGTCGGGCAACGAGTCGGAGAGGCGACCGACAGGGGCGGCTCGATGTTGGTCCGGAAATGACGCAACCGAACCGGCCGGGGCATCGGCTCGGATTTCACCGCTATGGCGCGTTCTACGTCTCAATCGGGTGGCTTTGCGACACCAACTAGCAGCAGGATCGAAGTCGGGAATCAGGCGGATACCCGTCCTGCGATTCATGGACCGACGGCAATTTTGATCAGGCAATGAGCTGATGCGACCGGCGGTATCCGGCACACGCTTTTCAAGCACGGTGCTATTGTACAATCTCTACCAGGACGCGCTTACCTTGATAGCCCGATGAGTTTAGAATTGGTCTTCTAGGCGGCTCGTCAGAAGCCGCCGGCGAAGAAGCCTATCGAGGGAGGAAACCATGACGCCCATCGAACCAAACAAGTCGCGTACCTGGCATAGGTCAGTGCTCGGCGCGGCCGTGCTCGGCATGGGCGTGCTGCTGACGGGAACGAGCGCCGGCGCCGGCTCTGTGGACAAGACCCCATTCGGAAACACGCAGGACGGCAAGGCCGTGGATCTCTACACGCTCACCAACGACAGGGGCGCGTCCGTCAAGTTCATCGCCTATGGCGGTATCATCACGGCGATCAATGTGCCCGACCGCTGGGGCAAGCTCGACAACGTCGTGCTCGGCTTCAAGGAACTCGCCGACTACGAATCCATGAACCCCTATTTCGGCGCCTTGATCGGGCGCTACGGCAATCGCATCGGCGGCGCGAAGTTCACGCTCGACGGCACGCAATACCAACTCGCCGCCAATAACGGGCCGAACAGCCTGCACGGCGGCACGAAAGGCTTCGACAAGGTCGTCTGGGCGGTCGAGCCGTTGAGCAGCGTCAGCGGCGCCGCAGCGCGGCTGAACTACACGAGCAAGGATGGCGAGGAAGGCTATCCCGGCACGCTCACGGTCCAGGTCGTCTATAGCCTCACCAACGACAACGAGCTGCGCATCGACTACGAGGCGACGACCGACAAACCAACCGTGGTCAATCTCACGAGTCATTCCTACTTCAATCTCGCCGGCGACGGCACGGGTGGGATCGATGATCACATCCTCACGATCAACGCCGATCGCTACACGCCGGTCGATGCGACCTTGATCCCGACCGGGCAGCTCGCCTCCGTGACCGCCACGTCGTTCGACTTCCGCCAAGGGGCGCCGATCGGCGCACGCATCCGCTCGAGCGACCCACAGATGGCCTATGGCCGCGGATACGATCACAACTTCGTGCTGAACCGGTCGGGTGGTGGACTTTCGCTCGCCGCCCGAGTCTACGAGCCGCGCTCGGGCCGGATCATGGAGATCTCGACCACCGAGCCCGGCGTCCAGTTCTACAGCGGCAACTTCCTCGATTCGACGCTCGTCGGCGCAGCCGGTCAGCAATACCGCCAGACCGACGGCTTCTGCCTTGAGACGCAGCACTTCCCGGATTCGCCGAACAAGCCGTCATTTCCAACGACGGTGCTGAAACCGGGCGAAACGCTGAAGTCGACTACGATACACAAATTCTCCACCGACGCGTCCTAGCGTTGCAGCTGCGTTCTTTTCTGGTGTGAATCGATGGGTCGCCATGATTCGGAGATCATGGATAACGGGCGTTTCGATCGAGACACTGAAGCTCTGGGCGTCGTCGCTGTGGGAGGCAGGGCAGCGGATCCGGAGCTTGCTTGCTGGCGCTATGTCCCCGGCCGAACACGCAGCCTCTCCGCGGCGAAGCAGGCGAACGTTGCGGCTTTCCATCGCCCAAAGCCGCTGGCCGTAGCCAAACCAGACCTTCATGCAAGTCGCTGTCTACGTCCGAAAGGAAGTCGATTCAAAGCTGTAGCGCGAAGGGCGGCTTTGGAGAAGCGCCGGGAAGGTCGGTAATTGGCGCTCCCTGCTCGTTCCAGTCGTCGAAACGGACGGCAGTTGCCCACCCGTCTCGGCCATTGGCAGCAGCCAGATGATTGAGTTTGATCCTAAGCTGCGCCCGGCAATTCCGGCTGTATCAGATCACCGAATCGGTCCAGCGGACGATGTCCTTGGCGGCATCGCCGAACGCACGGTCGAGCGCGCTGACATAGGCCTGATTGCCGCTGCCCGAGACGGGCGCGGTCGCGGTAAAGCTCTTCGAGGCGCGCACCTCGCCATTGCGGTCGTTCAGTATCCGCACGAACAGGTCGACTTCGGCATGTTCGCCGCCGTCGACCCTGACGTCGAAGGAACGGACCTCGACGATGACCTGATAGTCGATCGCCAGCCCCTCGCCCGGTTTGCCGACACCGGCGAAGCTGCCCGAGCGCTGGAATGTCTCGGCCAGCCGCGCCTGCACGATCAGCGGCAGCCGATCGGCCCATTGCGCGCCCTTGAGGTACTGGATCGAGCGCACGGACGGCTTTATGACGATGTTCTGGCTGTCCAGCGCCTTGAGCGCGGAGGGTTGGGCAATGAGGATCTGGCGGCGGCTGCGGCCGCGCGCATCGAGCGGCGGCGCCGACAACTCGAATGTGTCCAGCGGCGGCGGCCCGCCGCCCGGCAAAAACGCGCAACCGGCTAGCGAAAGCGCAAGCAATGCCGCACCCGCTTTGAGCCCGCCCGATTTGACCCCGCCCAATTTAAGCACCACCGACTTCACACGCGATCCCCGTTGTCCCCGAATCGTATGAGCAATCCGCATCCGCAGTGCACTTGCCTGCTGTTCTTGGGGCGGGCGAAAGCCGAAGTCAACGCCGCACCCTGCCGTCGAATTGCCGAACCTCGCCTTCGCCGCCTGACAGGATCCGCTGCGGATTGCGGCTGAGATCCGTCACCGCCTCTTCGATGCGGCTGATCGAACGGCGGCTGTCCTGGACCAGCGCTTCGACGTTCTGCAGGCCCTGACCGGAGAATCGGGCCAGATTGGCGGTGATGGTGCCGAGGCGGGCGTTCAGGGTGTCGGCGACCTGCTTGAACGATCTCAGCGTATTCCTGGCATCGGCTATCATGCCGTCGGCCTGACCTGAGCCGAGCAGTGTATCGACCTTGGCGAGGATGCCGTCGACGCGCACCGAGGCGTCGTTGAGACGCTCCGCGAGCTGCTGCGCGTCCTTGATGGTCTGGTCGATATCGTCGGCCCGGTTGGCGAATTTGCTGGTCACCTTGGCGATGTCGGCGGCAGCCTCGTTGGCGTTTTCGCTTGCCTTCTGGATGTTGGCCAGCGCGGTGCGAACCTGTGCCGGGTCGATGCCGTCGAGAACGCCGTCGACCTTGGCCAGCGTGCCTTGCGTCTTCTGGGCGAAGTCGTTGATCGACCCCACCGCGGTGTCGACATTCCTGACGACCCTGTCGAACTGCTTGCTGGTTTCCTTAAGGTTCGTGGTCACCGTATCGACGTTGGCGACGATGCTCTTGATCTGGTCCTTGTCGACGGCGTTGAGCAGTCCTTCCGCCGCCCTAAGCGTGCCGTCGAGCTTGCCCGAGACACCCCTCAACTCGTCCGAAAGCGAACTGACGCTGGCGAGGAATTTGTCGATGCCGTCGGAGTTCTTGGCCAGCGCGTCGGAGAAGGTCTGCACATTATTGACGGTCTGCGTCAGCGGCCCGCGAACGTCCCGGGTGAAGCCTTCGAGCTGGGTGAAAACCGTATCGGCGCGGGTGAAGATGTTCTGCGCCGTCTGCAACAGGTTGGTGACCGCCGACGGGTTGGCGACGATCTCAGCGACGCGGCCCTCCGCCTCCGCCTGATCGAGAAGATTTACTTCCTTGGGGTCGGCGCCCTTGAGTTCGATATTGGCCTGACCGGTGAGGCCGGCGAGGCCGATATCGGCCTGCGTCGATTTGGTGATCGGCGTCATGCGGTCTATTTCGGCGTCGGCTATGGCGGCGGTCGGATTGTCGACGTCGATATAGACGCGCCTGACATCCCCAACCCTGACGCCGTTGAACAGCACGAAGCTGCCGCGGCCGAGGCCGGAAGCCGATCCCGGAATGCGCACCCGCAGCATCGCCGTCTCACCTCTGTCGCCGATCGCGGCCGTCCAATAGACGAACGCGAACGCTGCCAGGATCGCGGCTAGCGTGAAAATGCCGACAATGACGTAGTTGGCTCTGGTTTCCATTTATCACTTATGGCTACGCGCGGGCCGCAAGATCAAGTTGCCGCGCACGTTTTCCGCGAAAATAGGATTTCACCCAGGGTTCCTCGCTTCTGAGCATGTCGTCGATCGTGCCTTCGACCAGCACTTTCTTTTTGCCGAGGACGGCCACCCGATCACAAGCGGTGAACAGCGTGTCGAGATCGTGCGTGACCATGTACACGGTCAGATCCATGGTATCGCGTAGCTTGACGACCAGTTCGTCGAATTCAGCCGCGCTGATCGGATCGAGGCCGGATGTCGGCTCGTCCAGGAACACGATGTCGGGGTCGAGCGCCAGTGCGCGCGCCAGCGCCGCGCGCTTGATCATGCCGCCGGAAAGCTCGGACGGAAATTTCTGCGCCGCATCCGGCGGCAACCCGACCAGTTCGACCTTGAGCATCGCCAGCTCGTCCATCAGCTTTCTGGGCAGGTCGAGATATTCGCGCATCGGCACCTGCACGTTTTCGAGAACCGTGAGCGCTGAAAACAGCGCGCCGTGCTGGAAGAGGACGCCAAGGCGCATGTCGATGCGAAGACGCTCCCTCTCGCTCGCCTTTTCGACATCGACGCCGAACAGCTTGATCGTTCCCGACTGCTTGTGGACCAGGCCGAGGATGGTGCGCAGGAGAACCGACTTACCGGCACCGGAGGCACCGACAAAACCGAGGATCTCGCCGCGCCTGATATCGAGCGACAATCTGTCGAGAATGACCTTGTCGCCGAAGGACACGGTGATGTCGTGCGCGGAAAGCACGATCTCGTCTTCGTCGGCCCCTTCCGCAACCCCAGTCGCCTTTGTGCTGCCCTGCGTCGCCATGTCAGAACTCGATCGCCGCGTAGAACATGGCGAAAAGCCCATCGAGGATGATGACCACGAAGATCGACTTTACCACCGAAGCGGTCACGTGTTGTCCCAGCGATTCGGCGCTGCCGCCAACCTTCATGCCTTCGACCGAGGCAATCGTGCCAATGATCATGGCCATGAACGGCGCCTTGATCAGCCCGGCAAAGATAGTGCTGAGATCGATGGCGACACGCAGCCGGTCGATGAACGCCGCCGGTGCGATGTCGGAGTAGAGCCATGCGGCCAGGATGCCGCCGCCGAGTGCGGCGAAATTGGCGATGATCGTCAGGCAAGGCAGTGCGATCACCAGCGCGACCAGCCGCGGAAACACCAGCACGCCGATTGGATTGAGCCCGATGACCTTCAGCGCGTCGACCTCCTCGCGCATTTTCATCGAGCCGATTTCAGCCGTAATGGCGCTGCCCGAACGGCCGGCGATCATGATCGCGGTCATCAGCACGCCGAGTTCGCGCAGGATCAGCACGCCGACCAGATCGACGACGAAGATATCGGCGCCGAAATAGCTGAGCTGGTAGGCGCCTTGCTGGGCGACGATCGCGCCGACGATGGCCGACATCAGCACGACCACCGGGATGGCGCCGACGCCCATGCGATCGATCTGGTTGAAGATCGCCGCCGGATTGACCGCATGGCCGCGGCCGAGCTTCATTTGCGAGCCGCGTATCGTGGCGCCCAATATGTTCATCGCGGCCAGGAAGTCGTCGCGCATTTCATAGACACGCCGGCCAACCGCCTCCAGCCCGCGAATGATGATGTTGGGCGGCTTTGTGCCGCCGGAATCGGGTTCGCGCCGGACCGCGTCGCCAACGGCGCCGAGCAGCATCGAGGCAATCTCGCTTTGCCCTTGCAGCCTGATCTCGACGCCTTTCTTTTCGAAGGCGCTGACCAGGCGGTCGATCAGCCAGGCTCCGGCGGTATCCATCTTCTCGATATGCGAAAGGTCGAGCGCCAGCGTCTGGAAACCGCTGCGCTTCTCGATCTTGCGCATCTCGGCGTCGACCAGCGTCACGGTGCGCGTCGTCCAGTTTCCGGAGAAGGCGCAGCCCAGAACGCCACCCTCCTCACCGACCGCGACGCGCGGCTGGTGGTCGGCCTCCTTGGCGGTCGTGCCGCTTGCGTGGCGTTTGCGGATGGTCAACATGGCGTCCTGTTAGCCTGACGGGCCAATCTGTTTAACCTGACGGAACCCACCTGTCGATTTGCCGACAAGCTCGTTGTCCCACAGCCGGAGCAGAAATATATGGCGCGTGTCATTTCGGTCGAGGCCGAGCGCTTTCCCATCGCCGGGACCTTCACCATTTCGCGCGGTTCGAAAACCGAAGCCGAGGTCATCACAGTGACGATCCACGAGGACGGCCAGAGCGGGCGCGGCGAATGCGTCCCCTACAAGCGCTATGGCGAAACGATGGACGGTGTGCGCGATGCGATCGAGGCGATGCGCGGCGAGATCGCTGGCGGCATCAGCCGGGCCGCGCTGCTCGATGCCATGCGCGCCGGAGCCGCCCGCAATGCCATCGACTGCGCGCTATGGGACCTGGAGGCGAAGATCACAGGCAAGCCGGTCGCTTTCAGCATCTGCACGGCTCCGCCGCGCGCACTTGAGACGGCCTACACGCTGTCGCTCGGTGAGCCCGAAGCGATGGCAGCCCAGGCCCGCGCCAACGCCCAGCGCCCGCTGCTCAAGGTCAAGATCGGCGGTAACAACGATATGGCCCGTATCCGCGCGGTTAGGGAGGCGGCACCGGCGAGCCGCATCATCCTTGACGCTAATGAGGGCTGGAGCGACGACAACATCGTTGCAAATCTCGCCTTTGCCGCCGAATACGGCATCGCCCTGATTGAACAGCCGCTGCCGGCGGGCCGTGACGGCGTCCTTCGCCAAATCGCGCATCCGGTGCCGATCTGCGCCGATGAAAGCGTGCATGAGGCAGAGGGCCTTGCCTCGCTTGTCGGCCTTTACGATGCCGTCAACATCAAGCTCGACAAGTCGGGCGGCTTGACCGCTGCCCTTATCCTTCGCGATCGCGCCCGCGAACTGGGTTTTGGCGTCATGGTCGGCTGCATGGTCGGCACGTCATTGGCCATGGCGCCGGCCGTGCTCTTGGCGCAGGATGCCGATTTCGTCGATCTCGACGGTCCGCTGCTGCTTGCCCGCGACCGTGTTCCCGGTCTCGTCTACCAGGGTTCGCTGGTGTCACCGCCCGATACGGCGCTGTGGGGCTGAACGCGCGGCAAGCCCGATCAACGCAAGGCCGATAAGGGCGATCGGGATCATGGCAAAAAAGCCGTCCACGCCGAAGCGGTCATAAAGCGGGCCGGACAAGAGCGTCACCACGGCCGTGAAGAAGCCGTTGGAGAAATAGGCGATGCCTTGCGCGGCCCCGGTGCGCTCCTCCGCGATCGTCTCACCGATCATTTTCTGCAGGCCGATCAGCACCAGCGCCACGGAGATCGCATGCAGCGTCTGGACTGCGAAAAATCCGGCGACGCCAAGGCCGAGCGGCCAGATCATGGGGAAGGCAATCCAGCGCACGATCGCGCCTATCCCGGCCATCACCATGATCGACACGACCGAGAAGGAGCCGAAAACCCGGGTGAAGACCATGAACATGCCGATCTCGGCCACCACACCCCAACCCCAAAGCAGCCCGACCACCTGATCGCCGATGCCGATCGATTTCCAGTAGATCGACACGAAACCGTAGAGAAACGCGTGGCTGGCGGTGATGACGCCGACGCCGATGGAGAAATACAGGAAATAGGCGTTGAGGAGTTTTGGCGCCGATTGCTGGATGTCGGCTGCCGAAAGCGGCGAGGCACGGCGGGGACGGCCGAGCCGCGGCGCGATCAGTGCGACGACAAGCGCCGCGCCAAACGCTGCGAAAATGATCACCGGAACAGCCTGGGCGCCAGTCGCCGACAGGATGAAACCGCCCGCAAGATTTGCGCACAGATAGGAGATCGATCCCCATTTGCGCATACTTGCGTAGTTGGAGCCGAAGCGGCGCACTCCCGACAGTGCCAGCGAATCGGCAATCGGCGAATGCGGTGTCCAGACCACTGCGAGCGCCAGCGAAACAGCGAGCACCATGGCGTAGGTCGGCGTCAGAAAATAACCGGCGGACAGCGCCACAGAAGCGGCCGTCAGCGCGACATAAACATGGGCGCGGTCGCTCGCCCTGTCGGCCAGTGCTGTAAGCAATGGCGTCGTCACCACGCGCAGGAACATTGGTGCTGCGAGAATGACCGCTATCTGCTCGGCATCGAAACCCTCTGCCTGCAGCCACAGCGGGAAGTACGGCAAATGTATCCCGAGCGGCACGAAAAGCGTGAAGAAAATCAGGCCCATGCGCAGTTTGAAATGACGCGGCTTGACGAGCTGTTCGGGTGAAAGCGGCGGCAGGGAGGACATCAGAAGGCAATCCGTCGGCGCGGCATTCGACCGGCCGGTCAGCAGCGCACGTAGATCCCATAGCACGGCAAAAAAAGCGACGAAATCGCCTGGACTAACGCATCATCGCGTCAGGCAGCCTGGACTGCCCTGCCCTTGATGTCGACGATGTCGATCGGGACCAGCACTTCGCTGCCGACCGGAGCCTCCGGCAGGACATGCGCCCAGTGGAGGATCTCCATCTGGCCGTCGAAATGCTCGACCACCGCGGTGCAGCTCTCCACCCAGTCGCCGGTGTTGATGTATTGCACATCCTCGTAGTTTTCGATCGCGGCATGGTGGATGTGACCACAGATCACGCCGTCGACGTGCGAGCGGCGCGCTTCCTCGGTCAGCATGGTCTGGAACGAGCCGATGAAATTCACCGCCTTTTTGACGTTGACCTTGGCCCAGGAGGAAAACGACCAATAAGGCAGGCCAAGCAGTTGGCGAAGCCGCGTCACCACGCGGTTGACGAGCATGGCCGCGTCGTAGGCATAGTCGCCAAGATAGGCCAGCCAGCGCGCGTTGTGGACGACAGTGTCGAACTGGTCGCCATGGATGACAAGAAGACGTTTGCCGTCGGCGGTCTCGTGGATGGCGCGGTCGGCGACGACGATGCCGCCGAAATGCACGCCTTGGAACTGGCGCGCGAACTCGTCGTGATTGCCGGCGATGTAGGTGATGCTGGCGCCCTTGCGCGCCTTACGCAGCAACTTCTGGACGACGTCATTGTGGCTCTGCGGCCAGTGCCAGCTCCGTCTCAGCCGCCAGCCGTCGACGATGTCGCCGACGAGATAGATGATATCGGCGTCGTGATGCCGCAGGAAATCGATCAGGAACTCGGCTTTCGCCGCCTTCGATCCGAGATGGACGTCGGAGATAAACATGCTGCGGAAAGTGCGGGGCTCTGCGCCAGGCATTGGATTCTCACCGTTGCTCTCGTGCAGCCTATGCCCCGATTCATGCAACAACCGTATGACGGTTGCGATTGGTCCAGCCCCAAGAGTAGGTTGCGGCGCCAATCAAAGGAGAAATCGCCATGGATCTCGGTATTCGCGGAAAAAAGGCCATCGTCTGCGCTTCAAGCAGGGGACTTGGGCGCGGCTGCGCCATGGCCCTGGCCGAGGCCGGTTGCGATCTGGTCGTCAACGGGCGCAACGCCGGCCAGCTGGCGAAAACCGCCGCCGAACTGCGCGAAAGATTTGGCGTCAAGGTGACAGAGATCGTCGGCGACGTGTCGAAGCGCGAGGTGCAGAAGGCGCTGCTTGCAGCCTGCCCCGATCCCGATATCCTCGTCAACAACAATGGCGGACCGCCGCTTCGCGATTTCCGCGAGCTCAACCGCGAAAAGATCCTCGAAGGCGTCACCCAGAACATGGTGACCCCGGTCGAACTGGTTCAGGCTGTGATCGACGGCATGGCCGAGCGCGGCTTCGGCCGCATCGTCAACATCACCTCGTTGTCGGTCTATGTTCCCATTCCCGGCCTCGACCTGTCGTCCGGCGCGCGCGCCGGCCTGACCTCGTTCCTTGCCGGCGTCGCGCGGACGGTGGTCGACCGCAATGTGACGATCAACAACATGCTGCCGGGCAAGATCGACACCGACCGGCTGCGGCCCCCGCATGAAGCCGGCACCCCCGAAGATCCGGCTGCTGCCGCCGCACGCAAGACCCAGGCAGCAGCCAACGTTCCGGCCAAGCGGCTCGGCACGCCGGAGGAATTCGGCCAGATCTGCGCCTTCCTGTGCTCGGTTCATGCCGGCTATCTGACCGGGCAGAACATACCGGTCGATGGTGGCGCCTACGTCAGCGCGTTCTAGTGGCAGAATCCAAGGCTTGGCACCCGCTGGGAACGGCGGGAGGCGATCCATCTCGGCCGTACTTGTCAGGAA
>NZ_RZSU01000075.1:0-32035 GCF_003997585.1 Mesorhizobium sp. M5C.F.Cr.IN.023.01.1.1
TTGCGCGTAAAGACACGAACTCCGGCCTCGTCAATGATGATCTGTGAGCGGTAGCCGTCGAACTTGACCTCATGGATCAGGCATCGCCTTCCGGAGGCTTGTCGACCAGGGTTGGCATGAGCGGTTCGATGAACTGCAACCGGCCATCGCCGGAACTGTTACTCATACTGGACCCCACGCCACTGACGCGGACTCAAGCCGCCAAATCGGATTCAGTTCCGGATCATTTTAGACAAAATGCATGTTTGGAAAGGTTATGGCGAAGAAGCGACTGCCGAGCCGCGGTAACGCTATGGAGAAAGCCACGCGGGCCCCAATCGGGTTGCGGCCCGATCTACAGCGGGCACCGGGGGGCCGTGCCCACTGGTCACAGACAATCATTAGGACTTGCTGAAGTTCCACTTTGGGAAAACTGATGAGAACCTTGGCCGCCGCTGAAGCATCGAGTGCGGCCGGCGCCTCGTTGGTCTCGATGCGGAAGTGAGGTTCCCTATCCATCTCGAAAAACCGAAAAAGTGCCTCGGCGCGCCCGTACTCAATGTCGAAGCGGTCGAATAGGTCAGGAGCGTCCCTCGCCAGGGCCTCGGCCACGATCATTGCGGTGGCTTCCCTCGACGTCGCCTCGCCGCGCTCAACGCGATGCTTCGGGCGTCCACCACCATGTTCGCTAATCTCGAATGGCGAGGTCGCGGGCAGAACCTTTCCAAGGGCGGCGATCGCCGCAAAGCGTTCCCCGTAAGGGATCGGCTTATCCCTGCGACCGCGGAGTTGTGCGGTTTCGACATGGTTGGGGACTACGTCCTTGTCCCCGACGATTAGAGGATTATCCTTGACACGTTTGGGCGAGGCGATCGCCCATGGAGGTTGTCATGGCAGACGACAAGTCAAAGCGTGGTCCGCAAGACAGAGCACGGGGTCGACGGTGGCGAAGACTATGAAGTCGGGTACCTCATGAAGAAGCACCATCTCGAACGGGCTGATGCCCTCAGGCTGGTAAAAAAGTATGGAATCAACCGCGCAAAGATCGAAGAGGACCTCGTTGCCCGAAAGGTTTGATCGTGTATTGCCGTGAGGCTGGCATAGAGCCAAGCACGCCTGAGTGTGACCAGGCTGCAGGCATAATCATGGCGCTTTTCAACAACGGCATCGGCACTGCTGAGGAATTGAAGACAGCGCTCCAGTTCCGTTTGGAGAGTGAGTTGCGACGGTACGGTCAACGCCTATCCCGCCTAGCTGAGAACCGCTCTAGTTCGCAATTGTACATCGAATTCCAAGTGGAGGTCGCGTTAGATGCAAAACGCGAGCCCTCTGAAAAAACCCATTGTCCAATTTAGGCAGTGGGTTTGGAGGCTGTATGAAAGGGGTCGTTGTTTGCCGCTATTTCACGGGCATGCCGTGCAGATGCACGCGGACCTCCGGGGAGTAACATGCTGCTGAGGCTGCACCGGATCGACAAATTCTACCCCACTGGCGAGGGGCCGTTGCATGTTCTGCACGGGATCGATCTTTCGCTGGGGGCGGGCAAGAGCCTTGCGCTGACCGGCGAGTCTGGCAGCGGCAAGAGCACGCTTTTGCACCTTGTTGCAGGGCTCGACAGCCCTGATGCGGGAGAAATCCACCTTGGCGGTACCAATATTGTGGGGCTGAACGATACAGCCCTTGCCGCCCTGCGGCGGGGAACAGTCGGACTTGTGTTCCAGCAGTTCAACCTGATCCCTTCGCTTGATGTGGCGGCCAACCTTGCCTTTCAGGCTCGGCTTGCTGGCCGCCCTGATCCGGCATGGTTGAAAGTCCTTTCCAAACGGCTGGGCCTCGCCCAACTCCTCACGCGCTACCCTGAACAACTGTCGGCCGGCCAGCAACAGCGGGTGGCGATCGGCCGGACCTTGGCCGCTCGGCCCCGGCTGGTTTTGGCCGATGAGCCCACGGGCAATCTCGATGAAGCAACAGGGGACGCTGTACTCGATCTTATGCTGTCGCTGGTGGCTGAAACGGGTGCCGCCCTGTTAATGGTTACCCATTCCAACCGTCTGGCAAACCGGCTGAACGCCCACGTTCACCTGCACACGGGACGGCTGGCTTGATGGTGTGGACCGGGTTGTCAGCGCTCTTGTCGCATTGGCGCAGGCGGCCTGTCCAACTGGCGATGCTGCTTTTGGGGCTATCGCTGGCAACGGCGTTGTGGTCAGCGGTTCAGGCGATCAACCGTGAGGCGCGGGCGAGCTATGACCGTGCAGCGGCGATCCTTGGGCAGGACCGGCTCGCGCAACTGGTGCGTGAGGACGGGGCCCGGATGGATCAACAGGTGTTTGTGAGACTGCGGCGAGCAGGCTGGCTGGCTTCGCCGGTGATTGAAGGTGAAATGCGGTTTGGGGACGTGCGGTTGCGCGTCCTCGGCATTGACCCACTGACTTTGCCGCCGCAGGCGCAGCAGGTGGATGTTGCGGTGGGTGATGAGCTATTGCCGTTCATCACGGCGCCCGGTGTGCTCTATGCAGCTCCGGAAACCACGGCACGACTAACCGAGCAAGCAACACCTCCCGTGCGCGTGGCCGAGGGTTTGCCGCCTGGCACAGTCCTCACCGACATCGGGCAGGCGCAGGTCTTGCTTGGGGCAAAGGACAAGATCTCTCGTCTTTTGCTCTGGCCGGACCAACCGATTGGCCGTGCCCCTCTAGAGGTGACAGCCCCCGGCCTGACCCTGCGCGAGCCGAGCGAAACGGGGGATCTTGCCAGGCTGACCGACAGTTTTCACCTGAACCTGACGGCTTTCGGTTTTCTTGCCTTTGCGGTGGGGCTCTTCATCGTGCATTCCGCCATCGGTCTGGCTTTTGAACAGCGCCGCCAGGTATTTCGCACGCTGCGCGCACTGGGCTTGCCGGCCCGCGTGCTGGTCCTTTTGCTGATCGCCGAGCTGCTGATCTTCGCCCTCCTCGCGGGACTGGTGGGCGTGGCACTTGGCTATGTAGTCGCCTCGGCCCTTTTGCCCGACGTCGCCGCCACCCTGCGCGGGCTTTACGGGGCCGATGTGCCGGGAACGCTGTCGATCCGCCCCGCAGTGTGGGCAGCGGGGCTGGCGATCGCGGTAATCGGCACGCTGGTAGCGGCCGCACAGAGCCTCTGGCGGCTATGGCACCTGCCGCTGCTTGCGTCGGCCCAGCCTCGGGCCTGGGCGCGGGCTTCGGAGCGGGCCCTGCGCGCGCAAGGCGTGGCTGCGATGGTGCTCCTGTTCACGGCGGCGGGAATTGCACAGTTCGGATCCGGCCTCGAGGCGGGTTTTGCGCTTCTGGCGGCACTGCTGTTGGGGGCGGCACTGGCGCTGCCGCTCGTGCTGACGGGGATATTGCACCTTGGCGGCCGCTTGGCGCGTGGACCATTGGCTGAATGGTTTTGGGCGGACACGCGTCAACAGCTTCCCGGCCTGTCATTGGCGCTAATGGCACTGCTGCTTGCGCTGGCCGTCAATGTGGGCGTCAGCACGATGGTGTCGAGCTTTCGGCTGACCTTCACCGGCTGGCTCGATCAGCGTCTCGCCTCTGAGCTTTACGTGACCGCCCGCACTGAAGCAGAGGCCACGGCGATACACGACTGGCTGGCCCAGCGCAGCGACGCGGTCCTGCCGATCTGGAGCATTGAGGGCCGGGTCGCAGGCCAGCCCGCGGCAATATACGGCGTGGCCGATCATGCCACCTATCGCGACAACTGGCCGATCCTCTCTGCAGTGCCGGAGGTGTGGGACCGGATCGCCACAGGCGACGGCGCCCTGATCAACGAACAACTGGCGCGGCGCCAGGAGTTGGGCTTGGGGGACCAGATCACGCTGCCCGGTGGCTGGCGGGCCAGCATCGTCGGCGTCTATGCCGACTATGGCAACCCGATCGGCCAAGTGATCATCGGGATCGACACACTGCTCCAGCACTATCCTGACGTCTCCCGCCTGCGCCATGCCATTCGGATTGCCCCCGGCAAGGCCGAAGCACTGGCTGCGGGTTTGCGGGCGGAATTCGGGCTGCCCGCGCAGAACGTGATTGACCAGGCCGGGATCAAGGTCTTTTCGCTCAAAGTGTTTGAGCGCACATTCAGAGTGACAGCCGCGCTGAATGTGCTGACGCTGGGAGTCGCGGGGCTGGCGATGTTTGCGAGCCTCATGACCCTGTCGGGGATGCGCCTACCGCAACTGGCGCCGGTCTGGGCCATGGGTCTGCCCCGCCGCCACCTCGTATGGCTGGAGCTTTGGCGCGGCTTGTTGTTGGCAGCCTTGACTATGCTGGCCGCTCTGCCTGTAGGTATCGGGCTCGCCTTTGTTCTGCTGGCGGTGGTGAATGTCGAGGCTTTTGGCTGGCGTCTGCCGATGCACCTTTTTCCCGGTGACTGGGTGCGGCTGGCGGCGCTCGCGCTGCTGGCGGCCGGGCTCGCAGCCGCCGTGCCTGCCTGGCGGCTGGCGCGTCTTTCGCCATCGGATTTGTTGAGCGTATTTGCACATGAGCGTTAGGGCATTGCTGATCTATCTGTGCTTGGCCGCACCTGCCTTTGGCCAGGGTTTTGCTGGGCTTGGCACAGAGGCTGACGGGTTTTCAGTGCCGCAGCCGGGGACTGCATTCAACTTCCCGGCAGACCACGGCCCGCACCCCGGTTACCGGATCGAATGGTGGTATTTGACCGCCAACCTGCAAGCTGCGGATGGAACGGACTATGGCGTGCAATGGACTCTTTTCCGATCCGCCCTGGCCCCGGTGGAGCGGTCCGGCTGGTCCAGTCCGCAGCTTTGGATGGGTCATGCGGGGCTGACGACGCAAACGCACCAATTCGTGGACGAACGGATGGCACGGGGCGGCATCGGCCAGGCGGGGGTTATGGCTGCGCCCTTTGCGGCCTGGATTGACAATTGGCAGATGGCAGGCCGGGCCTTGCCAGAGGCGGATGCGCTGTCGGCGCTCGATCTGCGTGCGGCAGGACAGGCGTTTTCCTACGAACTGGCGTTGGACGCCAAAGGCCCTCTGGTGCCGCAGGGAGTGCAGGGCTATTCGGTGAAATCCGAGAAGGGGCAGGCGAGCTATTATTACTCGCAACCATTCTACCACGTGACCGGGACGCTGACCCTTCCCGCGGGCGCGATTGCGGTGACCGGTCAGGCGTGGTTGGACCACGAATGGTCCTCGCAGCCGCTGGCTGAGGATCAAACCGGGTGGGACTGGTTCTCGCTGCATTTCGACAGCGGCGAAAAGATGATGGGCTTTCGTCTGCGCGGCGGAGGCGCGGGCTTTACATCGGCCACATGGATCAAGGCCGACGGCAGGCCGCAGCCGCAGGCCCCCGGCGCGCTAAGGGTCACGCCGCTCGAAACGGCGGCAGTCGCGGGACGCAGCGTGCCGATCCGTTGGCGGGTGCAATTGCCGGAAAAAGAGGTAGATGTGACCACGCGGGCGCTGAACCCGCAAGCCTGGATGGACACACGCTTTCCCTATTGGGAGGGCCCGATCCGATTTGAGGGCAGCCATGCCGGGCGCGGCTATCTCGAGATGACAGGCTATGAGTGACTGGAGGACGCTGCTCGATCGCGAGATTCGCGACGGTTGGGGAATTGCCGAAAATGGAGAAGGTTGGATTCCGGCTCCACTCCCTCTACCAGTCTTCACAAACGAACAATTCTCTGTCGCAGATATCGCGTCGCTGCTGCCCAGCGCTGGCGCCGATTGCAGCCTAAAGCTGGGGATCGTTGCTCGTCGGTGGAGTGCATGTTGTTCTCCGAATTGGCCGACATTCTCCAAAGCTGGGGAGTAGCCGGTTTCAACCCTCAGCTAGTGATATCAACACTTTCAACGACATGTCGCAGCGCAGATTGTCGGCAGTTTTGTGTGTCGCTCGCCAGCCAACTGAGAACGAACCAAGCCCTGGGTGTGTGGATTATAAACGGCGGGAACGGGGCCGTTTGCAGACTGCCCGCTTTCGGGTCCCGCTGTGCGGAAGCTGCCGTTCGGCAGCCGACCCTATCCAGACCTTCCTGCTTCGATTTGCTTCGCGAAAGCCGACACTGACCGCAACTGCACTCCAACAGAATTCCGATCGATGTCGCCCCGCGGTGAAGTCGGTGGTCAGAACTGTTGTTGCGCATCGCCAGTTGCACCCGGGCGCGCGCCGTAAGTCTTTCGGAGTATAATATACACCAAATGTATTACCCCCAAGCCGATAATTACAAATAGACGAACCATATATTTGACAGCAACGTACTCTCAGTATAATCTGATGAACTCCCTATCGACACAAATAAAGAAAAATGGATCGGGAAATGGCATTCCAGCACCGGCTCCTACTGAGCTTCATTCCTAGGCCCCGCGTTGCGAGGACGCTACCACATAGAAATGTCCGCGGCACGGCGTGATGATGCTGCGTCCGCGTCAACTCATCTAAAAGACAGCTCCGATCTCTTAGGCAACATCCTTTCCGATCCTTTGAGGACCGGGGGCGGAGGAATCTTACGTCATTGGCTGCCGGCACGGGCCGGAGAGTCGGCGGCGCATCATGGCGAGAGCGGACCTCTCTGGCCAAATATGGAGGATGAAATGCGCATACATGAATTGTTCTTGACCGCCGCTTCTGCGGCCTTCGTGACTGGAGCAGTGTTGTTCAGCGCCGGCGATGCATATGCGCAGGAGTGCAACAACCCATCGGTGCAACAATGCCAAGAATATTGTACATCCTTTGGGTCTGCTTTCCTATCGTGTACGAAGGATGGCGGCGCAGTGGGCTGTCTATGCGAAGAGAAGACGAAGGATGTCCCCGGTAACGCATTCGGAACAGCGACCCAACAGAGCGAGGAGGGCACAGGCAATTTCCAGGACACGGGTTCTGATAATAAGCCAGAGCCGCAGCCTTGCACAGGTAATCAGGGGCAGTGCAAAAAGCAGTAAGCGGGAGCGCCTGGACGACTCGTTTACAGGCAAATGCCATTGACTTTCGTCGCCGTGGCAACGCGGGATGACGTTGTCCCCGCCAGCTGATCTCCAGGCTACATAGCCGGGAGAGCTCCTTCAGCCCTCCCGGCGTGAACGCGGTGTAGAAAATGCGGAGTATTCTGTTTGCGATTGTCTTCATCGGGGCGGCGGCGATGCCGGGACCTCTGGTTATCCCGTTCGGTGAGCAGCCGGTTGTCGAGAAGGTCACTGCAGCATTGGCTCGCCTGCCGACCTTCATGAATTCCATGAATTCGCGCGCGACGCCCGTCGCGCCTTCCTACCGCACCGAAGCCGTGAAGCGCGGCGATATCATCACGACCGTGCAGGCGGCGGGCACCATAAATGCTCTGGTGGTGGTCGATGTCGGTTCGCAGCTCTCCGGTCGCGTCAAGGAGCTCTACGTCGATTTCAACTCCAAGGTTGAGGCGGGCCAGGTTATCGCCCGGGTGGAGCCAGAGATCTATGAAGCGAGGGTCGCCCAGGCGCAGGCCGAACTGGAGATGGCCCAGACGCAGGTCTCTGTGCAGCGCGCGCAGGTCGAACGCGTACGCGCAGAGCTGGAGACCGCCAAGGCCAGGCACGACTCCGCCATGGCCCAGACTACCCGCGCCCAAGTCGCGCTCGATGGCGCGGCACAGGAGCTGGAACGCAAACGCCCGCTGGCCGAGCGCAAGGTCATTGCAGCGGGCGAATGGGAGCGCGACCATACCGCCTACAAGTCCGCTGAAGCGCAGGCGGTTGGTGCTCGCGCTGAAGAACAATCCCAAGAAGCGGCGGTGCGGGCGGCCCAGGCAGCACTCGGCATGGCCGAGGCCCAGCTTGCCAACACGCTGGCCCAAGTGAAGCAGAAAGAAGCCGTGCTTCGCCAGGCCCAAATCGATCTGGACCGCACCTATATCCGCGCACCGGTCACCGGCACGGTGATCAACCGCACCGTCAGCGGCGGCCAGACATTGGCGGCGGGACTGCAGACGCCGGTACTGTTCACCATAGCGCAAGACCTGACGCGCATGCAGGTGGAGGCCTCAGTGGTCGAGGCGGACATCAGCCGCTTCGCGGTGGGCCAGCCAGTCACCTTCACGGTAGACGCTTATCCCGAGCGCATTTTCGAAGGCACGGTCAGACAGATACGCAAGGCACCGCAAGTTGTGCAGAACGTCGTAACTTATGTCGCTGTCATTGCAGCCGACAATCCGGACGAACTGCTTCTGCCCGGCATGACAGCCAACCTACAGGTTATCGTGGCTGCCCGGAAGAATGCCTTGACCGTCCCCAATGCCGCGCTCCGTTTTCGGCCGGAAAATTCAGACGAAGCGTCAAGAGACGCGGCCGCGTCGGCTGGGACTGAAACCGACAGCGACACTGCGCCCGGCCGTGTATTCGTGCCGGAGCGAAGCGGCGAACCCAAGCCTGTTGCCGTCGATCTGGGCACCACCGACGGCCGCGCTACCGAGGTGCTCGCAGGCGAGCTTTACGAAGGCCAGGAGGTAATCACAGGGCTTGCCGCCCCTGCGGGCAGCGATGAAGACGCTTCCTCGCTTCTCATCAAATTCCGACTCCGGTGAGGTGGCGGCGGTGGTACTGATCAAAACCATGGGGCTACGTCACGGCTACCGCGTCGGCGGGGCAATCGTGTGGGCCCTCGATGGCGTGACCCTGACGGTCCAGCGCGGTGAATTCGTCGCGGTGACCGGACCCTCCGGATCAGGCAAGTCGACCTTCATGAACATCCTCGGCTGTCTCGACAGTCCCACAGAGGGCTCATACCTTCTGGATGGGCTCGATGTCGGTCGCCTACGCCCGGACGCACTCGCAGCAATCCGCAACCAAACAGTCGGTTTCGTTTTCCAGGCTTTCAATCTGCTGCCGCGTGCCACCGCTCTGGAGAACGTCGAACTGCCTCTCGTCTATCGCGGCATCTGGGCACGCAAGCGACGTCGCCGTGCCCTCGCGATGCTTGAACAACTGGGGCTGGCCGATTGGGCGAACCACACCCCGGCCGAGCTTTCGGGAGGACAGCAGCAGCGGGTCGCAATCGCCCGCGCTCTGGTCACCGAACCTTTGCTTCTGCTTGCCGACGAACCGACTGGCGCTCTCGACAGCCAGACCGGCCAGGAGATCATGGCGATCTTGCGTCGCCTCAACAGTGCAGGCCTGACCATCATACTGGTCACGCACGAGAAGGATGTCGCTGCCCATGCCGACCGCATCGTGACCTTCCGGGATGGCCGGGTGACATCGGAGTGCACCATCGCCCTGTCTCAAATACAGCCCTGTCTGGCGTTGGTTTCCAATGTCGGGTAGCGCGAGAACCGCACTGCGATCGATGCAGGCGCACCGCATGCGCAGCGGGCTCACCATGCTGGGTATCATCATCGGGGTCGCCGCCGTCGTCGTGATGATAGCGGTTGGGATCGGTGCCCGAGAACGAATCGCGGCCCAGATACGAAGCCTCGGGTCAAACCTCGTCACGGTCACGCCAGGCAGCGTCAGGATGGGCAGCGTCAGGCTTGGCAGCGGCGCAGCCCCGCGGCTCAGCGAGGGGGACGCCGCAGCGGTAGGATCGGAAGTCCCCCGGGTTGTCGTGACCGCTCCGCTCCTGCACGCGCGGGAGCAACTGATGGTAGGTGCATCCAACTGGCAGGGGGTGCTTCGTGGCGTGACGCCCGAGTATTTCGTTGCACGCGAATGGCGCGTCGTTGCCGGACGTGAGTTGACACCCGAGGACAATCAGCGCGCCGCGAAAGTGGTCCTCCTGGGGACGAGTATGCGGGAGAAGCTTTTCGGCGACTCCGACCCGCTGCAGGCATCTATCCGCATCCGTGACGTTCCGTTCACTGTGATCGGCCTGCTTGAGCGAAAAGGCCAGAGTGTCTGGGGCGACGACCAGGACGACCTGGCGTTGATCCCGTTGAGGACCGCGCGACGTCAGTTTGTTGGCACGAGCCGCGCCAACCCGACCCTCGTGCACAATATCACCGTCAAGTTTGCGGACGGAGCCTCCGCCGAGGATATCATGAGAGATATCCGCGAGCTGCTGTGGCAGCGGCACAGACTACGCCCAGGCCAGGAGGACACGTTCATCATCAGCAATCTCGCCGAGGCGGCCGAAGCCGAGGGTTCGACCACGAAGGTCGTATCGCTGCTCCTCTTCGCCGTCGCCTCCGTGTCCCTGGTTGTGGGCGGCATAGGCATCATGAACATCATGCTGGTGACGGTGACCGAACGCAGGCGCGAGATCGGCCTGCGGCTGGCGGTTGGCGCGCGTCGGCGTGACATCCTGACCCAGTTCCTCGTCGAGGCGGTGACGCTCTCGCTGCTTGGCGGTTTGCTCGGCGCGCTTGTCGGGATTCTCGGGGCGGCCGCGATCGGAATCGCGGCCCAGTGGCCAATAGTCATCGACCTCTCCGCCGTGCTGATGGCCGTCAGCTTCGCCGGCTTCATCGGCGCCTTCTTCGGCTATTATCCCGCCCGCAAGGCAGCGAGGATGCAGCCGATCGAGGCGTTGAGGGCGGAATAGCTCTCAATCACAGGATCAGCAGCGAAGGGGCCGTGACCGAATTGAGCTGACTACCGATGCGGGTAACGAGATCCAAAGAACTTTCGCCTTCACAGCAGGCGCGCCTAGCCCGAGTGCAAATACCCCATAGGCTCGATTCCAGCCGTAGGGCGAATACCGCTATTGAGGGTGTAGCGAATGTTGCGCGTGATTTAGCTTCACTCCTCGCAATGTAATCGGGAGCGCCGACATGCATTTGCCAGAGCAAGTTTGCGGGGGCAGGTTTCCACGTAACTTTTGATCCATAGGCCGCTTTGCCCGGAGCTGTGCTATCGAACCGGCAGTCGATCGCTGCGGGCATCATGCCTTTCTTAGCCATTGCGTCGGAAACCCCGGCAAAACTTGGCTTCCTAAGCCATCGATCCGCACCGCTAGTTGAAACTGTAGTGCACCCGCCAGAGATATGCTCGATATCAAAAGCCCGATGGCCAATGCGCTGCCTACGATGCCCGCCGATTGCCTTCCTGATTCTGTTTCATACCCGCCCCTGAGACTGAAAGTAGTTCAGCTAGATAGGATGTCGGCGGGAAACAACGCAAGGCGCCTTTTTCCTCGTATTCCCGAAAGCCTTGGAGCGAAGGACGCGGTGCAGGTGGATCACAGGGCCGATCTTAGAAACGTCTCCGGCGTGCCGCTGGAGCCAGCCACCGCAGACACGCTCGATTCCATCGCTGCCGAGATGGGAATCGGCCGATCCGACCTCATCCAGATCGTGTTGCGCGAATGGCTGGAAACCAACGCCTATCTGCCGGTCCGGGCGATAGACGAGGAAAGCGAGACGGACGGCAGCGCGTAGGCTGGGACGCGACCTCTATGCAGAAGACCCGCCGCTACATTTGCCAAGCGACGGGCCTCCGGCCCTACATCATAGGCGAACGAATGCTGTAAGCGGTAGATGATCGGAGGCGACCCGCGAAAGCGGCGTGTCATGGGCTTCGACGGTTGAGATCATTCCGTGTCGATTTGCCATGATCCGGTCGAGCGACAGCAGCGGCAGACTCGATGGAAAGGTGGGGACCGCCGGCGGCGCGGGACCGAAAGTCGTGTGCAGCGTATTCAGTGCGGAACGGTTTCCGAGTCGCCACTCGTTCAAATCGCCGAGCAGCAGTGTTGGTTTTTCGTCCGGTCTGTTCATGATTTCGAGCACGACGCGGGCCTGTTCGGAGCGTGATCGGCGCAGCAAGCCGAGATGGGCTGCGATAATGCGCAGAGTTCGTTTCTCGTCCAGATCGATTTCGGCAACCAGGGCTCCGCGCGGCTCCAGCCCCGGGAGCTTTATCTGATGGACATTGCGAACGATGCCCCGTTTGAAAAGCAGAACGTTGCCGTGCCAGCCGTGCCCTTTGCCGTTTCCGGACACCGGCACCGGCACCAGGCCTGTTTCCGATTCGAGACGCAGCAGATCCAGAAGGCCGGCACGATCTCCAAAGCGATTGTCCGCTTCCTGCAACGCGATGACATCCGGGCCGATTTCCCGGATGACGCGACCGATTCGTTCGGGATCGAACTTTCTGTCGACGCCCACGCATTTGTGAACGTTGTAAGATGCGACCAGAGTCCCCGCGGGGCGTGTCCCTTCGGACGGCGCAGCCTTCGCCTTCTGCTTTTTTCTGTCGCGAATGGATTTGAGCACACTTGCAGGAAAGCTATGTCGAGTTCTTTGCATGAGTCTGCTGCTCGTCCTCACTACCTTCAAGACTTTAGCTTTGTCTCACTCAAACAGGATCTGCAATCGCTGCTTCCCTGCCCTGACGAGATGCGGCGCCCAAAAGGAGCGATGGCTGCGTCACCCGAATTCCCCCCGGCAGAACGAGAAAGCCTCTAAAGGTAGGGCGATCCCAGCCACAACACTCGGTCGAACAGGCGGACGATGAATGGCCGGGCTCTCAAGGTTTCGATCGTTACAGACGCGGCGGAGGCGATTGCCGATCCGATCCGCGCTTCAATCTCCGCGGCAAACCCTGCATCAAGAACCTCTACATCAATCTCAAAATTCAGCCGCAGGGACCGGGCATCAAGATTGGAGGATCCTATATAAGCCCAAACTCCATCGACCGACACCAGCTTCGAATGATCGAACGAGCCCTCCGTGCGCCATACGCGGCAATAGTGCTTCAGGACCTGATCGAATTGCGCCGTCATCGCCCGGTCGACAAGGAAGAGATTGTTCACCGCCGGTACCACGATGTCGATCTCGACGCCTCGCCTGGCCGCGGTCGTCAGCGCGCTGATCAGTTCCCGATCCGGCAGGAAATAGGGCGACATGATGCGGATCGATTTGCGGGCGACCGAAAATGCCCCGATCAGCAAGTTGTGGTTCGTTTCGATGCTGGCATCCGGTCCGGATGCAACCGCCCGCGCCAGCATCGGTTGACCGGGAGCCTCGGGAAGCGTGGCCACTTGCCAGGTGTCGCCTTTCAGGAGCTCGCCGCTCACGAAGCGCCAATCTTCGGCGGCAACCAAAAAAAGGTCGGCCACGACCGGCCCGGTGACCTGAAAATGCGTGTCCCTCGCGCTGGAGGAGCCGGCGAACTCGGCTGAGAATCCCTTTCGGATGTTCATCCCTCCGGTGAACGCAATCGTGCCATCGACGACCAGGATTTTCCGGTGCGTTCTGAGGTTGGCGTAGGGAAGACGCAGGCCCATGACAATGTTGCCGTTGAAGAGGTCTGCTGTGATTCCTGCCTTACGCAGACGCCCAAGAATGCTGGGGACGGAGTACCGCGCCCCGACGGCATCGATCAGCACGCGAACGCTGACACCCCGCTGGACGGCTCCGGCGAGAGATTCCACGAAAAGCCGCCCGACATCGTCATTGTCGAAGATGTAGGTCTCGAGAAGGATAGTGCGTTGAGCGCCATCAATCGCTCGGCACATTGCGGCATAGGCCTCGTCACCCGTCTCCAATATCGCAATCGCGTTTCCCGAGGTCAGGGCACGCCGGGCCACCCTGTCGCCCAATGTCTTCAGGCCGGTGAAGCGTTGGCCGTACCGCTCGGCAATCAATTCCTCGGCGGCAATGTTGCGCTCATGTTTTGCGGAAGCCGCCTCGCTGGAAAGGGGCCGCATGGCGCTGATCGTTGCACGACGGATGCGGTTTATGCCGGCAACGGCGTAGATTATCGCGCCAAGGAATGGCGACAGGAACATCACGCCGACCCAACCTGTTGCGGCGCGGACGTCTTCCTTCGTCATTATGGCGTGGACGATGCCGATGGCCGCCATCACCACCGGAATGATCGCGAGGATCTGGGGCCAATGAGTCATTAAGGTCTGCAACATCGCCAGGACTATTCAGCGAGCGGTTGCAGAACGCAATGCAGCTCATTCCCGGCGTTGATACTCAACAGACCCAGAGCGAAGAGCGCTGTCTCGCATATCAGCACCTCTTGACTAAGTTTTGGCCGCAGTCGCCGCTGTGGCGATCACCGCGCCGCAAAAAGCGCCGCTGATCAGCCGCGCACCGAATTGCTGCGGCACCTTGCGGCTGGGCGTCGAATGCAATTGGTCAGTCACATATTCGACCAGCGCTAGAATAGCCGAGCGCCGCCGCCCAGCTCACCGCGGCCGGCGCTGTCATGGCGCGAAGGCCGGCCACCACTCCGATCAGGAGTGCGAGAAAATAAATCATGTCGCCGTTCCCCTCAGACTGGCAATGCTGGCACACTTTGTTCCGGACGTGCGCCGCACAAGTATGCCTCTATGGTCCGCCATGGCTGGAACAAGATTTTGACAGCATCTGCCCGGTCCGAGTCCCGGCCAACGAGCCGTTTCGGCCTTCCCTCATGTCGGTTTGTGTCAGGAGCGTGATGACGCCTTCATACCAGACCGTGCGAACGAGCCTTGCAGTGCAGCATGCGGCATCCTAGTTTTGTCGCTCCCGAAGAGAGAGGGCGTCATGGTAAGCATAGCCAATAGATCGTCCGCACACCTCAAGTTCGGCCGCAGGACCTTGCTCCGCTACTCTTTTGTCGCAGGTCTGTTGGCCGCCGGTTTGACCAGCTTGCCCGGGCTGGCCGTCGCTCAGCAGCCTGAACCACCCTTGGTGACGGTCGCTAAGCCCGTCGTGCGCGACATTGTCGAGGACGACGAATTCGTCGGGCGCTTCGAGGCTGTCGACGACGTCTCGGTCCGCTCGCGCGTTGCAGGCTATCTCGACGAGGTTCATTTCCGCGACGGCGCCATGGTCAACAAGGGCGATCTGCTCTTTACGATCGACCGACGGCCTTATCAGGCCGCCTATGACGCGGCGAAGTCGCAGGTGGATGTGGTGACCAGCCTGCTCGAATTCGCCAAGACGCAACTCGATCGCGCCGAGCAACTGGCGCAGTCAGGCAATCTGGCGGTGTCGACGCTGGACGACCGACGCCGCGAATTCCTCTCCGCGCAGGCCCAGCACCAGGGAGTGGAGGCAGCGTTGCGCACTTCGAGCCTCGACCTGGAGTTCACCGAGATACGGTCGCCTCTGACCGGCCGCATCGGCCGCCGGCTTGTTTCTCCCGGCAACCTCATCCAGCCGGACTCGACGCTGCTCACGACGATCGTGGCGATCGATCCCATCGACTTCTACTTCGACATCGACGAGCGCAGCTATTTCGCCTATGCGCGCGATGCGCGCCAACGCGGCGGCTCGCTGCAGGAAGGCAGCGGTGGTCTCGACGTTTCCGTGCGGCTGGCGGACAACACCGCGAAACCGTTCAAGGGCAAGCTCGACTTTTCGGAGAATCGGCTCGACGAAGGGACCGGCACGATGCGCGTGCGCGCCCGATTCGACAATACGGACGGCGTGCTGCAGCCCGGCATGTTCGGCCGCATCAACGTGCCCGGTTCGCTGCCCCACCCCGGCATATTGCTGCCCGACGAAGCGATCGGCGCCGATCAGAACCGCCGCATCGTCTTCGTCGTCGACGATGCCGGTCTCGTTTCGGCCAAGCCGGTGCGCACTGGCCCCCGGATCGACGGCTACCGCGTCATCCGCGAGGGCATGACTGGCGACGAGACCGTCGTCGTGAACGGTATCGTTCGCGTGCGTCCGGGCGTCACCGTGAAGCCCCAAATGATCACCCTGCCGCCCAAGGCCGAAGGTCAGACCCAATGAGGTTCGCGCATTTTTTCGTAGACCGCCCGATCTTCGCGGCGGTGCTTTCGATCGTGCTGCTGATCGTCGGCGGCATCGCCTACACGCAACTGCCGGTGGCGCAATATCCGGAAATCGCGCCGCCGACCATCGTGGTGCGAGCTTCCTATCCGGGCGCCGATGCCGAGACCGTCGCGGCAACCGTAGCGACGCCGATCGAGCAGGAGATCAATGGCGTCGAGAACATGCTCTATATGTCGTCCTATTCATCGGGCGACGGCGCCATGGCGCTGACCATCACCTTCGAACTCGGCACTGACCTCGACGCCGCGCAGGTGCTGGTGCAGAACCGCGTCGCCATCGCGGAGCCGCGCCTGCCGGAAGAAGTGCGCCGTCTCGGCGTCACCACCGCGAAGAGTTCGCCCGACCTGATGATGGTCGTGCATATGCTGTCGCCGGACGACAGCTACGACCAGCTCTACGTGTCCAACTATGCCCGCACCCGCGTGCGCGACCTCCTGCTGCGGCTCGACGGCGTCGGTGACGTGATCATCTTCGGCGAGCGCGAATATGCGCTGCGCATCTGGCTCGATCCCGAAAAATTGTCAGCCTACGCGATGACGGCCAGCGACGTGGTGGAGGCGTTGCGCGAACAGAACGTGCAGGTCTCGGGCGGCTCGATCGGCGCCCCGCCAGTCGCCGGCAGTTCGGCCTTCCAGTACACGGTTACCACTCAAGGCCGCTTCGACGACGCGCGCGACTTCAGATATGTCATCGTCAAGAACACCGAGGATGGCCGTCTGATCTCACTGGAAGACGTGGCGCGCATCGAACTCGGCGCCAAAGACTATGTCACCAATTCTTACCTCAACGGCAAGCAGGCGGTGGCGCTTGGCATATTCCAGCGGCCGGGCACCAACGCCCTCGCCGCGGCGGAGGAGATCCAGAGCACGATCCGGGACCTTTCAGCCGACTTTCCGAAGGGACTGGCCTACGAGATCGTTTACAACCCGACCGAATTCATCGCCGAATCCATCAACGAGGTCTACAAGACGATCGGCGAGGCGATCCTCCTGGTCGTCCTCGTCATCATCGTCTTCCTGCAATCCTGGCGTATGGCGATCGTGCCCATCGTCGCCATTCCCGTGTCGCTGATCGGCACGCTGGCCGTGCTATACGCCTTCGGCTTCTCTCTCAACATGCTGACGCTGTTCGGCTTGGTGCTGGCCGTCGGTATCGTCGTCGACGACGCCATCGTCGTCGTGGAGAATGTCGAGCGCAACATAGCGGCGGGCATGCGACCCAAGCGAGCAGCGCACCGCACCATGGACGAGGTGGGCACGGCGGTGCTCGCCATCTCGCTGGTGCTGATCTCGGTGTTTGTGCCGACTGCCTTCATTCCGGGCATTTCCGGCCAGTTCTACCTTCAGTTCGCGATCACAATCGCCGTGTCGACGGCGATTTCGGCCTTCAACTCGCTGACGCTGTCGCCGGCGCTGGCGGGCGTGCTGTTCAAGCCGCATCACGACGGCCAGCCGGCAGGCAACGCCTTAGTGCGTTTCGGACGATCGCTGGCTGACGGCTTCAACCGAGGCTTCGACAGAATGGCCAACGGCTATGCCTGGCTGGTGAAGAAGCTCGTCGGCTCTGCGCTCGCGCTGATCGCCATGCTGCTGGTCTTTGCCGCCCTGATCTATGCCACCTATCACATGCTGCAGACAGTGCCGCGCGGCTTCATTCCGACCATGGATCAGGGTTATGCCATCGTCGTGGTGCAACTGCCGGAAGGCGCCTCGCTGAGCCGAACCGACGCGGTGGTGCAGAAAGCGTCGGAGATCATCCGCAACACGCCGGGCGTGGCCAACGCCGTGGCCTTCGCCGGATTCTCGGGCGCCACCTTCACCAATGCCAGCAATGCCGGCGTGATCTTCGCGGCCTTCGACACGTTCGAGCACCGTCTGGAGAAGGGCCAGTCGGCCGGCCAGATCATCGGTACGCTGTTCGGAAGCCTGCAAAGCATCGAAGAAGCGTTCATCATCGCGCTGCCGCCTCCGCCAGTGCGCGGCATCGGCAATTCCGGCGGCTTCAAAATGATGCTGCAGGAGCGCAACAGCGCCGACATGCGGCCCGTCCTGGCGCTTGCCCAGGAGATCGCCGGCAAGGCAAATCAAACGCAGGGTCTGGCCGGCGTGTTCACCACCTTCTCTGCCTCCAGCCCACAATTCTTCCTGGAGATCGACCGCGACAAGGCGCGCATCCTCAATGTGCCGATCGCCAATATTTTCGACACGCTGTCGATCAATCTCGGCACCGCCTATGTCAACGACTTCAATGCCTTCGGCCGCGTCTATCAGGTGCGGGCGCAGGCCGACCAGGCCTTCCGCCTGGAGCGGGACGACATATTGCAGCTCAAGGTTCGCTCGGCCGCCGGCGCTCTGGTTCCGCTCGGCACGCTGATCGAGATCCGCGACGTGACCGGCCCCTCGCTGGTACAGCGCTACAACATGTATGTGTCGGTGCCGCTGCAGGGCAATGCAGCGCCCGGCGTCTCGACGGGCGACGCGCTCAATGCCATGGCGAAGGTCGCCGACGAGACGCTGCCGCAAGGGACGTCCTTCGAATGGACCGAACTCGCGCTGCAGGAAAGCCAGACCGGCAACACCGCCATCCTCATCTTCGGCCTGTCGGTGCTGTTCGTCTTTCTGGCACTGGCGGCCCAGTATGAAAGCTGGATCATGCCTTTCGCCATCGTGCTGATCGTGCCTCTCGGCATCCTGGCGGCGCTCATCGGCGTGGCCTTCCGCGGCCTCGACAACAATGTGCTGGTGCAGATCGGCCTCGTCGTCCTTGTCGGCCTGGCGGCGAAAAACGCCATCCTGATCGTCGAGTTCGCCAGGCAGGCACAGGAGCGCGGCACCAATGCGGTGGAGGCGGCCGTGGAAGCCGCGCGGCTGCGGCTCAGGCCGATACTGATGACGGCCTTTGCCTTCATTCTGGGCGTCGTGCCGTTGATGATCGCAACCGGCCCCGGCGCCGAGATGCGCCAATCGCTCGGCACGGCCGTGTTCTCGGGCATGCTCGGTGTCACCATCGTTGGCCTGTTCCTGACTCCGGTCTTTTATGTGGCGCTCAGGCGGCTGTTCCCCTATCGAGCGTCCGTCGAGGGCGACCATGCGGACGTGCCGGCGGAATAAGGGTGGACCGGCAAGTGGCGTCAACGTGTTTATTATATTCAATCATTCACAACGGCTCGGACAGACACGGCATCGTGAAGTAGTCAACGGTGTGCGCGTAGGACGTCTGAATTTGAACAAGCGCTAAATCGGCATTGTGCCCATGCTGCTCGATGAGCCGCTTCATGAAGACCACTGCAGCGCTCTCCAGCTGTTGCTTGGCGCTGGCGTCTAGCGGGGGCGGTGGATTGGGCCTGGCGGGCACTTGTGAAGTATCCACTGCTGACTGCGTCACCGCGACATTGGTCACTCGCAACTCTGCCTGCCTGGCTTTGGTAGAAGGCAATTTGTTACGCCGAACTATGCCCGCTAGACGCACATACGCGATGCCTAGGGAACGGTTTCCAGCCTCGCGGGTTTGAATCGCGGGCGAACGCGTTTGAAGGCGGCATCACCATGCAACAGATCAACGACACCAAAAAGCTGCTTAAGCAGCTCGATGAGAGGGAGCGGCAAAGCCTCATCCGCATCAAAGAAACTCAAGAACTCATCGAGCAGAACCGCCGGCTGACAAAGAGATCCCGTGGAATCCTTGCGCGCGCGTCCGAACTGGCCGCCGCGCTTGGCAGGAACTAACGACCGGACTTGAGAAAGCTCCACATGTGCAGGTTTCACGGGCAAGGCGTCCAATCCTTGCGGCCGGCGTCGAGTTCATCCCCGAGAACGGGGGCGGTCCTGACGTGAGGTTGTGGACGGATCACGGTCGACGTCGGAACCGTCAAGCTAGATTAAGAATACCGCCGGCCGCGAGGCACAACGCCGCTGATCGACGAGCCGATCCATCTGGACTCTCCGCCGCAACGGGCTTGGACAGATCACGTCACGACAATCTGATCAGTGGCGAAAGCGCACTGGCGCCAGGCGCCGTCGCGCACTCCTATTGGCCAGCGTGCCGAAGCGGCTCGTCTTCGTCACGGTCGCCGCGGCCGCGGCCTGGCCACGCAGTTCGTCATGCACCGCGGCGCTAGCCTCCCCGATCTCCACCTATCGGACTTGATCGGGCCAACTCCGGCGCCGATCGCGGTGTCGCATCGGTCATCGACGGCGACACGATCGAAGTGCACGGACAGCGCGTCCGCTTCAACGGCGTCGACGCGCCCGAGAGCCGGCAGTATTGCAGCGACGCGAAAGGCTTTGACTATCAGTGCGGGCGCCGTTCGGCCGAAGCGCTGGACGCGTTCCTATCAGCCTCGAGGCCTGTCCGATGCACATTCGTAGATTGGGACCGCTACGGCCGCTTTGTCGACGACTGCCGGCACGCTGACGGCGCCGGCGTCGCAGCTTGGATGGTCGAGCACGGGCAAGCGCTGGATTGACCGCGCTACAGCCATGGCGCCTATGCGCAGCAGCAGGCGAAGGCACAAGCGGAGCGAGGGTTGGCCTGTGGGTCGGAACGTTTCAGGCGCCCTGGGAGTGGCGTGCGCAGCATGCCGATAATAAGGGGCCGGCGATCAGCCAATCACTTGGTATTATCAGCCGGCAGGTGGTGCAAGCTATTCGTGCCAGCCGCGGCGGTACTGCTCGCAGATCGGGTCGTGCGAGGAGGCTCGATGGTATCTGCACAACTGCTCTTGGGGCCGCAAACTGGATCGCGACGGCGACGGGCGAGCGTGCGAGACGCTCTGCTGAAAGTTCTTTTATCTGTGGAGAGGCGGCGGTGCCGGCGTGAGGCTGAGGAAGATTGGCGTCTAGCGCCGTTATTGCTCCGGCTACCATGCCAAAGTGATTATCTGGGACAGCTCGGCGATGTCGCCATAGATCATCGAACCTTTGTCGACAAAACACTTGTCACCGAGGACTTCAAAGAGTGAGCTTGACGCGGTGCAAACCGGCAGGTTTTTCGAATTGGCGTATGTACCGAGCGTCGCGGTTTCGACTTTGCGGTCCGCAGCTTCGGCATAGCTGACGCTGATCGCGAGCATAGCGATAGCAAGGTGGCTCGGGCGCAAGTAAGGTCGCGACATGCATCAAATTAGCACCGGCCCTTGATGGGTCTCGTCCATCGATTGGATGAAGCGGCCACCTATATTAGCAATCTATTGACTAAGACGCCGACCGCCCCAGACTCATGGAATGGCGCGGGGAATTGGGATTGGGGATCTGGTGGCGATTAAACCGTCCGCAGACGGGTCACAGAGGACCGCGTCAGCGTATCAATCCCTTCTTACGACTTCCCGCATTCGATCGTCCGGGCCGTAGCCGTCGCGGAGCATCGCCAGATCCAGCTTCTGGTTATGGTTGCATGGCGCATGATGACAGAACGCCGTCACTGTCATCCGGGCGTCGATCAGCGATTGGAATGTCCAGCCCCTTGCCATCGAGGATGAATAGCGCTGGCGTCAATGTTCCGGCAAGCCCCTAGGAGCCTCGCCAGCAGGCAACTCGCTCTCGTGCCGCAGCATCTCTTCGGCCTGCTTGCCCGCGCGGAACCAACAGTCAATGCCGTTCTCCTGTGCCGGTCAGGAAGATTCTTAATGTACAATCCATGGGTCGATCTCTGTTTCTCTGCGATGGAGGCGCAGCAGGTCATCTGGCTTCGCACATTGCGAATTGCCAAGGGAGGCAAGCCGGCAGAGCGGGAAGCTAAGCGAATGATCAGTGAAAAGATCAAGGCAGCCGGGCGGGCTGGGACAGACGTAGGAACCTGCAAACCCTCATTCGTCGTCATGTAAGCGTTATCTCCCTGACACGCTAATGATCGCGGAAGAATTCTCGGAATGGTCGGGAAGTGGCCGGCGCATCGATCTGCTCGGAGTGTCCAAGGACGCAAGACTGGTCGTTATTGAATTGAAGCCGACGGAATCCGGCGAGCAGAGTGAACTCGCGACGTGGCGGCGGATGTGAAGGCGCGACCAGCGCTATCGATGATCGGTCTCGCAAAGCAGCAATTAAGAGTTGTGCAACGAATTGATCGTATGATACGGCTGATTTAGGCGGGAGGCTTGTCGGAGAGGCGAGCCCTGAAAGGCGGATCGTCCTCACGAGAGTCCACGTGAAGGGGGAACCTATGCGGACCAGTCTTCTCGCCCGTGTGGCTTTTTTTGTCGTTTTAGCGCTATTTGTCGGCCCGGCTTTCGCTCAGACAGATACCACTCAGTTCAACGTCCAAATCACGATCAGCGCCGAATGTCAGATCAATTCGGCGACCGATCTGAATTTCGGCTCGTCGGGCGTGATCGACACTGCGGTCGCGGCATCGAGCGCTATCGCCGTTCAGTGCACCAATGGAACGGATTACGACATCGGGCTCGATGCCGGACAAGGGACTGGCGCTACCGTTGCTGCCCGACTGATGACCGGGCCGAACTCGGAAACGGTGACCTATTCCCTTTATACCGATGCAGGCCATTCCGATGTTTGGGGCGACACGATCGGAACGGATACGTTAGCGGGCACCGGCACCGGCGCCGAGCAGACTTATCCCGTCTATGGTCAGGTGCCAACGCAGGACACCCCCACAGCCGGCACCTACGCCGACGTCATCACGGTAACCTTGACCTACTAAGGCCACCCCGTCCACGCCGCCACACAGCCATTACCAGGGAGAGGGGAAATGCGGTCACTCGCCCTCATAGTCGCATGTCTTGCAGCCGTCCTTGAATTCACCGGCTCCTCGGAAGCCGCGTCGCTGCGCGTCGCACCCGTCGTGCTCGACCTCAGGGCGCCGACGGCAGCCTCCACGATCCGGATCTGGAACGATGCGCGCCGACCGATCAATGTGCAGGTCCGTGTTTTGCGCTGGACCCAGCAAAACGGCGAGGACACTTACCAGACGACGAACGATGTGGTCGCCAGTCCGCCAATCACGACGCTTCGGCCTGGGGGCGAAAATCTGGTCCGGATTGTCCGAACCTCGAAACGCCCCGTCGACGGAGAAGAGAGCTACCGGCTGGTAGTGGACGAACTGCCGGACCCGTCCCGCCGCGTGGCCGGAACGGTCGTTCTGGTCGTGCGTCATTCCATACCCGTTTTCTTCGCCACGACCGATGCCCCCGGGGCGTCTCCGTCTTGGAGCGTCCAGCAAAGGCGCGGTGGCTATCTCGTCACCGTCCGCAACCGGGGATCGATGCGACTCAAGATATCGAACCTCGCCTTGAGCAGCGGCGGCAGGGCCGTTGCGCGCCGCGAGGGACTTGTCGGCTACGCACTCGGAAACTCTACGGCGAAGTGGTTTGTGCCGGCCACCGGCCGCGGCCGGCCGTCTGGTGGTTCGGTGTCAATCTCAGCGGACAGCGAAGCAGGACGTTTTGATGCTACCGCACGCCTTACGGGCGGCTAGTGCTTCATTCTTGATGTCGATTGGGCTCCTTGCGCTGCAAGGCTCAAAAGCCTTCGCTGAATCGATCCCCTCGGCGGCAGGCGTCGGTGCAGCAGCAACACCCGTCAGCGCCTCTCGCGACCTTCAACTGGAGGTGTTCATCAACGGCACATCGACCGACCTGATTGCGGCGTTCCGGCAGGATGCCGATGGAATCTTGGCGATCGAACCGGACCAGCTGCGCAATGTCGGCATCGAACCCGGCGAAGAAGCCATGCGACCGGATGGGCTGATCGACATAGCCAAGCTTCCCCTGGTTTCCTTCGAATTCGACGAGACCGCCCAGATCATCCATTTCACCGTCGAATACGACGCGCGTTCTGCGCGCGTCATCGATGCCCATGAGCGGGCCCAGGACGACACTTCCACCGCGGACCCTCAAAGCAGCCTCGGCGCGCTCGTGACCTACACGCTGTTTGCCAGCACCGGAGGCGGCGGCATCGATGACATGTGGGCCTTCGATGGCGCATCGGGATGGTTCGAAGGTCGCGTATTCAGTCCGTTCGGCGTCCTGGCAAGCTCCTACATCGCCAACAGCTCGCCGGACGAACCCTACGGCTCGACCCGCCTCGACACGACGTGGTCCTATTCGAACCCCAAATGGCTGACCACGGTTCGCGCCGGCGACGTCATTACGGGCGGGTTGAGTTGGACCCGGCCGACGCGCCTGGGCGGGGTGCAGATCCAGCGCAACTTCGGCCTGAGGCCGGATCTCGTGACCATGCCTTTGCCCGAACTCTCCGGCTCCGCGGCCGTTCCGTCGACGGTCGATATTTATGTCAACAATGCCCAGCGCCTGTCGGAGGAGGTTCCGACCGGCCCGTTCCAGATCACCAATCTGCCGGTGGTGACGGGAAGCGGAACGGCGCGTGTCGTGGTGCGCGACGCTCTCGGACGGGAGACAGTTTCCGAAACGCCCTTTTTCGCATCGTCCGACCTATTGGCGTCGGGGTTTTGGGACTATTCGGCCGAAGCAGGCTTTGCTCGCCGGTTTTACGGCGTCGAATCCGGCGACTATGACGGGCGCCTCATGGCCTCGGGCACGCTTCGCTACGGGGTGACCGACTGGCTCACTCTCGAAGGCCATGCCGAAGGAGGCGCCGAACTCATCAATGGCGGCGCCGGTGCTGTGTTCGGCCTCGGTCCCTACGGCGTGGGATCATTCGCGGCTTCTGCGAGCAGCTACGGCGGGCAGACGGGATTTCAAGTGGCGGCCGGTGTCGAGCTTCAGCTTTGGGGCATGCACTTTTTTGCGCGAACGCAGCGCACGTTCGGAGACTACAACGACATTGCCGCGGTAACAGTCGATCCTCTCCCGCCACTGTTGCCCGATGATGACTTCCACAGCGCCGCACCGCCGCGCGCGCTCGACCAGGTCTCCGTCTCGGTTCCCCTGAGGTTCGATCCGTCCACCCTCAATTTCAGCTACACCCAGCTCAAGACGGACGAGGGTGAAAAATCCCGGATTCTCGGGCTCTCCCTCAACCGCCCGTTCGGTAACAGCGCATCATTTTTTGCAACCGCCTTCACGGACCTCGAGGATGAGGATTCGTTCGGCGCGTTCGCTGGGGTTTCGATCCCGCTCGGCAACGATATCTATGCTTCGACGGGCGTTTCCTCCGATTCCGAGGGGACGGCGGTGACGGCGGACCTGGTCAAGTCGGAAGGCAACGAGATCGGCAGTGTCGGCTGGCGGCTCCGCGACACGGAAGGCGCTTACACGGACCGTGCTGTATCCGCCAGCTATCGCGCGCCTTTTGCCCGCTTCGAGGCCGGTATCCAGCAGCACGAGGATCAATTTCGCGCAACGGCCCAGGCAGATGGTTCCGTCGTCTTCGCCGGCAGCGACGTTTTCTTTTCCAACCGCATTGATGACGCCTTCACCGTGGTCGATGCCGGTGTTCCGGATATCGACGTTCAATATGAAAACCGGCCCGCTGGCCGCACCAACCGCAGGGGCAAGCTGCTGGTGCCGGATCTACGCTCCTACGAGCCGAACCGGATCACGATCGACCCGACGAATCTGCCGATCGATGCAACGGTAGCCGGCACCCGCGAGGTCACCGTTCCGGCTGACCGCAGCGGCACCGTGGTCAAGTTCGATGTCGAGGCCGGCGCCCAAAACGCGCTTGTCACGCTCCGCGACGAGGGCGGCGAATTCCTGGAGACAGGTGCGGCCGGACAGGTGGAAGGAGGAGCCTCGGAAGGCTTCGTCGTAGGCTATGAGGGGCAGGCCTTCATCACGGGGCTCGGTCCGCAAAACCGCATCGTGGTGGATCAGCCGACCCGCGGCCGCTGCGCGGCGGAGTTCGGCTTTGAACCACGCGAGGGCGAGCAGGTCGCTATTCCCGATGCGGTCTGCCGCCCTGTCGAATGAGGAAGCCATGCCACGTCTGATCCTGCTGGCCTGCTTCCTGCTTGTGTCCGCACAGGCGCAAGCCCAGAGCTGTTCCTCCAGCGTCTCCAATGTTACTTTCGGCAATGTCGATACCCTGTCCGGCGCCGCCGCCGATACGACGGCGACCGTCAATATCAGCTGCGACGGAGGGCTGCTCGGCGCGAACTTCCGCGTCTGCCTTAACCTCAACGCCGGAACGGGCGGCGCGACTTCGGGCACCCGCCACATGCGCAATGCCGCCAACGCGGCCCTGAACTACAATTTCTACCAGGAGGCGGCGCGCTCCACGAAGTGGGGCTCGCGAGAGCAACCTGAGCTCGGCAATCCGGTGGCCGTGAACCTGTCCGCCCTGCCGCTCACCACCGCGATGGCGACGCGGACGATCTATGCGCGGGTCTCCGGCAGCCAGCAAAGCGCGACGGCTGGCCTCTACACATCGAGCTTCTCCGGGAGCCAAGTGAGCTTCAACTGGACTACTTACCTGGTTACCCCTCCCGCCTGCAGCTCAGTCACGCAGAACCCCGTCCGGCCCACCTTCACGGCGCAGGCCAATGTCATCAAGAACTGCAGCGTGACGGCGCAGAACATCAATTTCGGCAGCCACGGAGTGCTCGACGCCGCAGCCGACGCGGCCGGCGGCGTCGGGGTTACCTGCACCCCGGGCACCACCTACAATGTCGGCTTGAACAACGGGCTGAGCGGCAGCAGTCCGACGACCCGGCGTATGACGCTCGGCGGCCAGGCCGTGACCTATGGCCTCTACAAGGATGCCGCGCGCAGTCAGCCCTGGGGTGGAACTATCGGCAGCGACACCGTTGCAGGCACTGGCGCAGGCGCGACGCAGAACCTGCCGGTCTACGGCCGCGTGCCGGCGCAATCGACGCCGTCCCCAGGCACCTACACCGACACTGTGGTAGTGACGGTCACATATTGAGGCAGGCGGGCGATGCGGCCCTCTACTGCGATGCCGTGGCTCCGGGGCCGGCGTCGGGAACCTGTAGGGACGGAACCCGCGGGGCGGAGATCGCGGTTCAGTGGCGCGACCGAGACTGTACCATGGTCAAATGCAACGTCTGCTTCCGGGCAGCCGCAATGCTTTGTCGAGCAACTCGCCATCGAGAAGCCCTTTCACCGAGCAGATGGCTTCTAAGGAATGCCAGCAGCTTCAGGGCATGGGACGGGTTTAGGTGCCGAACGCCACGAGGCTAAGTTCATGCTCTGACCGCGCCAGCCATCCGAACCTCCTTTTTCAGGCCGAAGGCCCGTCATTGTGGCGCCCGGGATTTTCCGCCGAACAGAGCCACGAAATAATCTACCATCTCCGGAACCATCCTTTGGCTATATCCGGCAGCCCCGGCAAGCGAAAGCGCCTGCTTGGCGGCGTGAGACATTAGGCTGGGCACGCCCAGACCATCCGCCATCCTGCCGTAATAGCCGACATCCTTGCGCGCGTTGGCTATGGAGAAGGCCAGCATATCCGGCTTGCCATCCACCGCGTTGGCCTTGATAAAATCCATCATGCCCGACTTAAGCGGCCCAGCGGACATGACGCCGTAAAGGATTTGGCGATCGATACCTGCCTTGTCGGCCATGGCGAAAGCTTCGGACATGGCGCAGGCCGTCGTCATGGCGAAGAAGTTGTTTATCAATTTCAGAGTGTGGCCGGCGCCCAGAGGCCCGACGTGAAAGACGTTCTCGCCAAGATCCCTGAAGATCGGTTCGGCGCAGACGAAGGCTTCATGGCTGCCGGCTGCCATAATGTTGAGCTTGCCCTCCACCGCGTGCGATGGAGTGCGGCCGAGCGGTGCATCCATATAGCTTGCGCCCGTCGCCGCGACGGCCTCGCCGATCCTGATTGTCGAATCGGGCAAAGAGGTGCCGAAGTCAATCACCAGAGTTCCGCTCCGCAAGCCGGCTATGATTCCGGTCTCGCCGAACATGCGCGCCTCAACGGAGGCGGATGTATCCATGCAGAGCATCACGACGTCGCTCTGTTCGGCGAGTTCGCGCGCAGTCTTCGCTTCGGCAGCACCATCCGCCACCGCCGCGTCGACGTTCGCCCGGTTGCGGTTGGCCATTACGGTCATTGCATAGCCAAGGCTCTGGAGGCGTTTTACCATGGCGGACCCCATGAGCCCCAAGCCGACAAATCCGATGGAAGACTTCTGTTGCATCTAACACCTCTCTTGCACACTTGAGCGCGACCACCTGGTCGCAAGCAACGGTCGGGCGAGCCAGAATCTCGCTCGAATGCAACTTCTACGCGCTTTTCAGATGCCGCCGATGCGCTCATCCGACGAATTTCGCACACGGTAGGACGGCGACCGATGCGACATTGACCCTGAGAAGTCGGTAGACAATAGTACCCTTGGAGGATGAGAGCGTAAATAGAATGCGCAGCAGCACGCCAGCGACACCAGCTTTCGCAACTGCAATCGCCAATGGGAGGTAAAAGTGAACGCATTTCGACTTTTAAGAAATACGGTGGCGCTGTGTTTCGGCGCGGCTGTTGCGGCGGTAGGATTCTCGAGTCCGGCCTCAGCACAAATCAAATTGATTGGCGCGAGTCAGTTTAACGAGGACCATGCCTTTACGAAAACGATGCGCAAATTCGAGGAACTCGTTAAGGCTTGCTACACCGATGAGCCTATCGAGTTCGAAATGCACCTGAATTCCGAGCTGGGGCTCGAGAAGGACTATGTGGCCTATATGAACCAGGGCCTGTCGGTCGATTATGCCGTGGCTTCGCCCGCGCATATCTCGACTTTCTCGGCGATGGCGCCGCTGATGGACATGCCCTTCCTGTTCCGCGACGAGGACCACTGGAGGAAGGTGCTCGAGCAGGACGCGCTCAAGCCGGTCGCCGACGATATCCTCGAAAAGGCCGACATTCGGCTCCTGGGCTATGCCGGGGGCGGTACACGCAACATCTTCGCGACGAAGCCGATCACCAATATGGAAGAGTTGAAGGGCGTACCGCTCCGGATGCAGGGCGCCCCGATCTGGACGAGCGTCTTCAACGCCCTGGGCGCGGCGCCAACTGTGATCGCCTATAACGAGGTCTACAACGCCATCCAGACCGGAGTCATTCAGGGCGCGGAAAACGAGGCGGCTGGCGTCGAGCAGATGAAGTTCTACGAAGTCGGTCCGCATCTGTCCCTAACCAAGCACGCCATTACGATCAGGCCGCTGTTCATATCCAACAAGACCTACCAGCGGCTGCCGGAGGCTCTCCAGGCCTGTATCGACACGGCCGGGGCGGAAGCCGGAAAGTTTGGCCGTGATATCGAGAGCAGCGAAGACTCGAAGAAGGTCCGGGAGATGGCGGACAAGGGCTGGTTGACGACCCATGAATTCACCGAGCGGGACGCTATGTTGACCGCAGCCACACCGGTGCTCGAGAGCTACGCCGAGGAACTCGGGGCATCGGAGGTCCTGAAGGCCGTACAGGCGATCCAGTGATCGGAATTGCATGATCCTACCGGGGCTGCCCTTGTGCAGCCCCGATACGTCTTCGCTACCTCTGCTGCTGCCGCCCGAGGAAATCCATGTCACGCGTACTCGACGTCATCCATAACGTCCTGAAGGTCACGCTCAGCCTGCTCGTTGCAGGCCTGCTCATCCCGGTCACCGCACAGATCCTGTCCCGATTCATCGACGTCGTACCACGCTACATCTGGACCGAGGAGATCGCCCGGTTCTGCTTCGTCTGGATGATCATGGTTGGAGCTATGTGCGCCGTGCGCGACGGCACGCATTTCGATCTGGAGGTTCTGCCGGAATCGTCCAATCCGAAGATAGAGGCCGCCAAGCGCATTTTCGTCCATGTCATGGTCCTCGTCGTCGCCCTCATATTCATGTGGTACGGCTGGCGTCTGATGCTGTTCGGCTGGTATCAGAAATCCGAGATCGCCGCCCTGCCGATGAACTGGATGTTCGTCGCCTGGCCGCTCAGCGGGATCATCTTCGCGCTATTCATTTTCGAGAAGATAGCCAAGGAAATGGCGATTATCCGCGGGAAAGCAGCATGACCCCAGGGACCGTCGCCGGCATCATGTTTGGTGTGCTCTTTCTGCTCATCGTCCTTCGTGTGCCGGTCGCCTTTGCTCTAGCGCTCGCCTGCCTACCAATCTTCTATTTCGAGCCGCGCCTGACGCCGGTCCTTATCCTCCAGGAGATGTTCCGCTCCTACAATTCCTTCGTGCTCCTGGCCGTCCCGTTCTTCCTCTTGGCCGCCAACCTGATGAACGTGGCCGGGATCACCGACCGGTTAATACGGCTGTCACGCGCCATGGTCGGCCACCTGCCTGGCGGCCTCGGACATGTGAACGTCGTCGTCTCGATGTTCTTCGCCGGCATCTCCGGCAGTTCCACGGCGGATGCCGCCGGCATCGGCTCGCTCCTGATTCCCCAGATGAAGAAGGAGGGGTTCTCCTCGTCATTCTCGGTTGCGGTGACGGCGTGTTCGTCGGTGATGGGCGTCATCATCCCGCCCTCGATCCTGATGGTGGTCTGGGGAGGGTTGATGTCCGTTTCCATCGGCGGACTCTTCATCGCCGGGATCATTCCAGGCATCCTGATCGGGCTTGCGCAGATGGTGGCGGTTTACGTCTATGCGCGCCGCCACGGCATGGGGCTGCACGATCGCGCGAAACTGCGCGAGCTCGCAAGCGCCCTGGCCGGCGCCGGCCTAGCGCTTCTGACGCCGATCATCATCGTCGGCGGAATCGTCGGTGGGTTCTTCACCCCGACCGAAGCATCTGTCGTCGCTGCGCTCTATGCTCTGGCGCTCGGTCTCATTATCTACCGAACGGTCGGTGGTCGGAAACTGGCGCACGTTTTCTACGATACCGGCCGGTTCGCATCGATCGCGCTCTTTTGCATCGGCACTGCCAGTGCTTTCGGCTGGACGCTCGCTTATTTCCGCATCCCTGCGGCCCTAGTTGGCTATGTTCAGACACTCGACCTTGGGATTGCCGAAATGGGCTTCGCCGTGGCGATATCATTCCTCGTCATCGGCTGTTTCATCGACGCAATCCCGGCCATTATCATCCTTGGGACCGTTCTGTATCCGGTGACGCAGGCGGTGGGGATGCATCCAATCCATTTCGCCATGATCGGCATCATCAGCCTGGCATTCGGTCTGGTGACTCCTCCTTATGGACTATGCCTCCTGATTTCCTGTTCCATCGCGGGTATTCCGGTAAAAAAGGCCTTGCGTGACGTGGCGCTTATCCTTCTGCCGATGCTGGCCATTCTGATGCTGGTGATCCTGTTTCCATCGTTAACTCTCTGGCTACCGCGGCTGATGATGCCGCAATTCGTCAACTGAAACGAGCCTGGATGCCGTTGGGATTGGCACATCGGGTCGATGCCTGCAATGCCTTCACGCCAGATTCAGCCGCCTCGGTCGAGCGTTGGCGAGAATGCGTGGAAAAGGCTCTGGGGCTCGACCCTACCGATCCGATGACGCGCATTCACATGGGCGATCTTCGCGCCATTGACGGCGATATCAGCGGGACCGCAGAGGAACACGACCGGGCGCTGGCCAGCCCTGGCACCTAATCACGCCGATGTGCTGTCGATGCTTGCCTCAAGCCGGGCGCTCGTGCGCGGAAATCCGGAAGAAGGCTGTGCTCTTGCCGAATGGGCGCTTCGCCTCAATCCGCAGGCTCCGAGTTGGTACTACGCACAGCTCGCCCGCGCCCGGTTCGTCGCCGGTCGGTATGCCGACAGTCTATCGTCGCTGCGCAAGAGTCCGCCCGATAATCCCGTCAGAGATCACGCGCATAGGTGAGGAAGACGGCAGGGTGACCGTCGATCTGGGACCGCTGGTGACGGTCGACGTTGATAAGGTCAGGCTGTTGGAGAAATACCGGCCGCCGAAACGCAAGAAGCCGCTGCGTGACATGGTGGACTAGCCTTGTCGATCATTGCCCCTTTGCCTTCGCATAGCCTGTCGGTGTCGTGGGCGGCGGAATTAGCCGGCTTTGCCGGCCCGTACTTCGTTTGCATGTATCGATTTTACATTAGAGTTAGCTCATAAATCACCTGCCAGACGAGCACCCCCAAGGCTCACTGGTCAGGCTCAGCGGCTTCTCCCCCCTAATCCCAGCCGCTGGGCCGCCCCGCCATAGCCGAGCGTGTTGCTGATATCGCGTCGCACGCTTCATTCGGTGGAACGTGACAGGCCGGTGGCGGCCTAGGGATTTGTAACCTCATCCCCAAGCGCGCGAGAAAGGCTCGCCGCACACTTCAAGAACTCGTCAGATCGGAACGGGAAGCTCAATTATCCTCCCAGAAATCCTGCAGCGAGGCATGCCGGAGGTCCTCCTCGCCGCGCAGGTGCTTGACGCGGCCTATCAGCCCCGGCTTGACCCACTGCGTCGCCGGACGCTTCATCCCCTTAGGCGGCGGCCCGGCGTGCTCCTGGACACGCTTCCACAGGCGCTCGCGGATCGCCCGGCTCGGATTGATGAAGGCCGATCCAACATATT
>NZ_RZSU01000076.1:0-31931 GCF_003997585.1 Mesorhizobium sp. M5C.F.Cr.IN.023.01.1.1
GCCTCTCAATGGTCGTGATCGCTGCGCTCATCGGCGCCAACGGCCTTGGCAAGCCGGTGGTGCGCGCGCTGAACTCGGTCAACATCCCGCTCGGGCTCGAGGCCGGCCTCGCCATCGTCGTGCTCGCCATCATCCTCGACCGCATCAGCCGCATCGGCACGGGAACCGCCAAATGAGCGCTGCGGTCGATTTCAAGAATGTCGACATCGTCTTCGGCGCGGCGCGCAAGGAAGCGCTGGCGCTCGTAGACAGCGGCGCGACGCGTGAGGAAATCCTGGAGAAGACCGGCGCCGTGCTCGGCTGCGCCGGCGCCAATTTGACCGTCAACGAGGGCGAGATTTCCGTCCTGATGGGCCTCTCCGGCTCCGGCAAATCGACGCTGCTCCGCGCCGTCAACTTGCTCAACGTGCCGGCGCGCGGCAATGTCATGGTCAAGGACGGCGACCGTATGGTCGATGTCGCGGCCTGCGACGCCGCCACGCTGCGCCACATCCGACAGACGCGGGTCGCCATGGTGTTCCAGCAGTTCGGCCTTCTGCCCTGGCGCACCGTCGCGGAAAATGTCGGCTTCGGCCTCGAGCTTTCCGGCGTGCCCGACGCCGAGCGTAAGGCGCGCGTCGAGCGCCAGTTGAAGCTCGTCGGCCTCGACCAGTGGGCGTCGAAATACGCCCACGAACTTTCCGGCGGCATGCAGCAGCGCGTCGGGCTGGCGCGTGCGTTTGCCACCGAAGCGCCGATCCTGCTGATGGACGAGCCGTTCTCGGCGCTCGACCCGCTGATCCGGACCAAGCTGCAGGACGAGTTGCTGCAGCTTCAGGCAGAACTGAAAAAGACCATCATCTTCGTCAGCCACGACCTCGAGGAGGCGCTGAAGATCGGCAGCCACATCACCATCATGGAAGGCGGGCGCATCGTGCAGACCGGCGCGCCGGAAGACATCGTGCTGCGCCCCGCCAACGACTATGTCCGCGACTTCATCGCCAATGTGAATCCGCTCTCGGTGCTGACCGCCTGGAACGTGATGCGCGACCGCCGTGACCTCGAGCACGGCCAGGACGGCTGGGTGTGGCTCGACCGCCGCAAGACGACGCGTTTCAAGATCGACGAGCACGGGCTGGTGACGGCTGCCGAGCGCGACGGCAAGCCGGCGTTCTGGGTGTCCTGCGCCGATGTCGAGGCGCAGCCGGAGGAGACGGCGCAGGTGTTCTGGGCCAATCCCGGCACCTCGCTGAAGACCGTGATGCTGGCAATGCACCGCTCGCAGACCGCACCGGTGGCGCTGTTTGACGACCAGTCGCGCTTCGTCGGCGCTATCGGCATCAGGGACGTGCTGTCGGCGGTGTTGCGGCGGTAGCTATTTCTAAACGAAACGGCCCGTATCGTTTCTTCGCGGTCTGCGCGGCTTGGCGGCGGTCCCACATAGGCACGGACTTGTGAACGGCCGCGCCCGCCGGGAAGGCGGTTTGCGGGCGGTCCAAAATGGACGATTGCTTTCGTCCATGTCAGAATAAAAGCGAAATTCTTGCGCGCAGTTGCCGGTTCCGATGCCTGAGATCGTCGCCAAACCCCGCACCAAAACGAAGCCGCAAATCGAACGGCCGAAGCTCTACAAGGTCATCCTTCTCAATGACGATTTCACGCCGCGCGAGTTCGTGGTGACGGTGCTCAAGGGCGAATTCAAGCTGAGCGAAGATCAGGCGCGGCGGGTGATGATCACCGCGCACCAGCGCGGCGTCTGCGTCGTCGCCGTCTTCACCAGGGACGTCGCCGAGACCAAGGCGACGCGGGCGACCGATGCCGGCAAGGCCAAGGGCTACCCGCTGATGTTCACGACGGAACCGGAGGAGTAGTGCCCGGTTTTTCCTTCTCCCCTGGGGAGCGGCTGGCCGAGCGCAGCTCCGTCGGATGAGGGTGTTCCAGCTTGGCGTCACGGCACTCCGTCCAGCACCCCTCAACCGTCTTGGCGCTGCGCGCCAATCCACCTTCTCCCACAAGGGGAGAAGGACAAACCGCTGCGCTATCGCCCCTCGCGGTACCACATCGAGCCCAATGCCAGAAGCAGCAGGCCGAGGCCGAGGAACCCGCCGAACAGCGGCACGCGCGAGACGGCCTTCAGCACGCTGTCGTCGGTGGTGCGCAGGCCGATCCAGTCGTTGCCGGCGGCCGCGCCCGTGGAGCGGACCGGGACGACCGACGGCAGCGTCACGCCGCCGGTGAGGTTGCCAAGGGCCGACGATTGCGCCAGCCGGCGCACGCTGCCGCCGGTGGCCTCGGCCGGCGCTTTCAGCCGGTTCTCGGTGGAGACGACGTCGGTGAATTCCGGCGCATTGACCGGGCCGACATGGGCAAGCGCCTTCAGGTCGCCATTTCCGACCTGGTAGAGGCCGATCTCGCTAGTTTCGATGCTGCCCAGGAAGACGCCGGGTTCGGCTCTCTCCAGCTTGGTGGTCATCGCCTTGCCGGACGGGGTGATGATCTGCGCCGGGCCGGGATCGTCGCTCATCGTCTGGCGGCGGATTTCCAGCATCATGCCGCGGCCGTCGGCGGTCAGCCGCTCCTCCTCGAGTTCAGGCTCCTTCATCAGCCAGTGGGCGATGCGGCGATAGAGCTGGACATGCGGGCCGCCGCCCTCGAAGCCGCGCGCCCACAACCAGCCCTGGTCGGACAGAAACATGCCGACGCGGCCTTCGCCCTTGCGATCGAGCAGGAGCAGCGGACGGTCGTCTGCCCCCTTCATCACCGCCTCGCCCTCGGGGTTTTCGACGCCGATGGTGCGGAACCAGCGGCTCCAGTGCGGCGGCTCGGTGGCGGAGCCGTCGAGCCCGCGCGTCACCGGATGGCGCTGGCCGAGTTCGGTGAGGCGCGGGTAAAAGGCCTTGTCGACGACTTCGCCGGTCGGCATCGCCGGCAGCGCCGACATCAAAGGCGTGCGGGCGATGGAACTTTCGCCGGCATATTCGGGCCCTGCGGCGATCAGCAGTGCGCCACCCTTTTCGACATATTCGGCGATGTAGTCGTAATAGAGGATCGGCAGCACGTCGCGGTGCTGATAGCGGTCGAAGATGATCAGGTCGAAATCCTTGATCTTCTCGACGAACAGCTCGCGCGTCGGGAAGGCGATCAGCGACAATTCGTTGATCGGCGTGCCGTCCTGCTTTTCCGGCGGCCGCAGAATGGTGAAGTGGACCAGATCGACCGAGGCGTCGGATTTCAGAAGGTTGCGCCAGGTGCGCTCGCCGGCATGCGGCTCGCCGGAGACCAGCAGCACGCGCAAATTCTCGCGGATGCCGTCGATCAGCGCGATGGCGCGGTTGTTGGTGTCGGTGAGTTCGTCGGGCTCGGGATCGATAGCGAGTTCGACGATGTTGCGGCCGGCGCCGGGAATGGTCACTTGCAGCGGCATGGCCTGGCCGATGGTGGCGCGCTCGACCGAAACCTGCTCGCCATTGACCGACACGCGCACGTCGACCGAGCCGGCCTCGTTGTTGGTGCCGAGGACGCGATAGGTCATTTCGAGCGGCTTGCCGACCAGACCGAAGCGCGGCGCATTCTCGAAGCGGATGCGGCGATCCTTTTCCTGGTCGTTGCCGGTGATCAGCGCGTGCAGCGGGGCGTTGAAGTCGGGTGTGCCGCCGGGGGCGTCGTGCACCTCGCCATCGGTGATCATGATGGCGCCGCCGATGCGCGAAGGCGGCACGTCGCGGAAAGCGCTTTCAAGCGCGCCGAAAAGCCGCGTTTCGGTGCGCTCCTCGGCGGCTTCCGACTTGCCGGCCTCGACGACGCGGACGTCGAACTGCTTGAAGCGGCCAAGGCGCTGCTGAAGCCCGGCCAGCGCCTCGTCGGTCTGCTTGGTGCGCTCGCCAATGTCCTGGCTTTGGCTGCGGTCGACGACGACGGCGACGACGCTTTTCAGCGCCTCGCGCTCTTCGTCGAGGAACACAGGGTTGAGCAGGGCCGCGCCCAGCGCGAGCAGGGCGGCAAAACGGAAGACCGCGCCGCGCTGGCGAAACCAAAGTCCGGCCAATGCCAGCAGCAACAGCGGCGCCAGCACCAAGCCAAGCAGCGGCAAGGAGATGAGCGGTTCGAAGGCGAGCGACCAGTTCATGGCTTACTGCCCCAGCCGTTCGAGCAGCACCGGCACGTGCACCTGATCGGATTTATAGTTGCCGGTCAGCATGTACATCATGATGTTGACGCCGGCGCGCAGCGCATAAATGCGCTGCATCGGGTCCGACGGCACTGTCGGCAAAAGCGGGTCGCCATTCTCGTCGACCGCCCAGGCGCCCGCGAAATCATTGGCGGTGATCATGATCGGCGAGACGCCGTCGCCGGTGCGCACCGGGCGGTTCTCGGTGTTGGTGGCTTCGAGCGACGCCGCGACCCAGAGCGGACCGCCGGCGAAACGTCCGGGAAACTCAGGCAGGATGTAGAAGGATTTCGTCAGGACATGATCCGACGGCACCGGTTCCAGCGGCGGCACGTTGAGATTGCCGAGGATGTCGCGCAGCCGCTCGGTCGCCGGGCTGGCCGAATCCGCGCCGATGCCGGTGGCGAACTGGTCGCGGGTGTCGAACAGCACCGTGCCGCCCTGCTGCATGTAGGCGTCGACGCGGCCGATCGCGGCCTGGCTCGGCATCGGTGCGGCAGGGTCGATGGGCCAGTAAATCAGGGGATAGAAGGACAGCTGGTCCTTCGAGATATCGACGCTCGCCGGCGCCCCCGGCTCGAGCGCGGTCTTCTCGATCAGGAAGCGGGTCAGGCCCTCCAGCCCGGCTTGGCTGATCGAATCGACGCTCCGTTCGCCGGTCTGCACATAGGCGATCCGGGTCTTCGAAATGTCCTCGATCGCCCGCTCGTCGCCGGGTTTGGAATCGTCGGCGCGGGCGATGTCGGTGTGGCCGACCAGCGCGCCGAGCGCAATCAGCAGAGCGGCTGAGGTTGCAGCAGCCGTGCCGGCGCGGCGCGGCCGGCGCGAGAACAGGCCGCCCATCCAGAACACGGCCAGCGTGTCGAGCACCATCAGCAAAAGGGCTGCCGCCACCAGCGGGCCCTTCAAATTGTGCGATTCGTCGAAGGCGTACTGGATGGTGGTGACCGGCACGGTGATCTGAGGACGGACCAGCGGTGCGAATCTGCTTTCAGCATTGAGCAGATTGTGGGCGAGGACGCCGGTTTCGGAGCCGTAGAGGCCAGGCGGGTTCTCGAACGTCACCGGCAGCGGGCCGGCGCCCGGCACCAGTGGCCGTGCATCCGGCGTCGGCGGCACCAGCGTGCCGTCGGCTGATATCATGCGGTAGGGCGCCAGCGAGGTGGCGGCGGCTTCGGCATTGGCGACCGCTGCACCCTGGTTGCGTGACAGTTGCACGATGCGGCGCAGCATCTCGACGAAGCTGCCGGAGATCGGCAGGTTCGACCAGGTCGCCTCCGGCGTGACATGGAACAGGACGAGCGTGCCCTTGCCCTTCTTCATCCCGGTCACCAGCGGCGTGCCGTCGGCAAGAGTGGCCCAGGTGCGCTCGACGATGTCGGGCGTCGGCTCGGCCAGCACCTGCTTGGTGACGGTGACTTCGGCCGGCGGAGCGAGGTCGGAGAAGGGACCGGTCTTCGGGAAGTCGGTGACCGGCTGTGGCGTCGTCCATGACAGTGCGCCGCCGAGCGAACGCTCGCCGGTACGCAGCCTGACCGGCAGCAGGTCGTCGTCATTGCCGGCGGCCACCAGCCGCGAGCCGGCGAACCGCACCAGCGTGCCGCCATTGTCGACCCAGTCGACCAGCCGCTGCCGCACCTGCTCCGGAATGGTGCCGACATCGGCCATGACAATCATCGCCGGCTTCTGGTCGAGGAGCTGTGGGATGGCGTCGGCAAGGTCGGCGCTCGACGCTTCGGCCAGATCGGCGAAGGGCTGCAGCGCGCGGCGGATGTAGTACAGCGGCGACAAAAGCGGCTGCGCCTGGTCGGCTTCGGCCTGCGACAGCAGTCCGACGCGACGGCGCTTGGAATTCTCATCGAGCACGCGGACGGCGCCGGCCTGCCGCTGGCCGTCGAGCGCGATCGAGGCGAAGTCGTTGCGCAGTTCGAACGGCACCGCCATCGTGCCGGTGGCGGTGGATTCGCCCGGCGAGAAGGTCAGCGTGGCGTCGGCGATGCGGCGGCCCTTGTCGTCGAAGGCGCCGGCGGTCACCTGAGCCGGAGTCGGATCGCCCGGCGCGCGGATGGCGGTCAGCTCGAAGCCGTCCACCTGGTTGTCGGCGCCGGTCAGGCCGGTCAAGCTAGGCCGGTCGGAGGCGGCCCAGACGACACGGGCGGCGTTCTTCGACAAAAGCGTGTTGAAGGCGGCCTCGTCGCCTTCCGCCGCCAGACCGTCGGCGAGCACGGCGACACTGGCGCCCGGCAAGGTCTCCAGGGTTGCCGCGACGCGCGCGTAGACGGCGGGGCGGTCGGTCGGGATCGGCCGCGGCTTTGCCGCGCGCAGCCGGTCGAGCGCGGTGGCGGCGTCGAACGGGCCGATCTCGGCATTCGGCTTCTCGGCGGTGAAGGCGATGATGACAGGCACGTCGTTGGAGCCGGCATCGGTGATCAGCCGTTCGGCGGTGGCGACGCGCTGGCCCCAGTCGGCGGCAGTTGCCCAGTCATTGTCGATGACCAGCGCAAGAGCGGCGCCCTCGGCCGGCAGTCTTTCACGCGGGTTGAACACGGGTTCGGCCAGCGCCGTAACGATAAGAGCCGCCATCAGCAGCCTGAGCAGCGTCAGCCACCACGGGCTCTGTTGCGGCGTCTCCTCGCGCTTCAGCACCCGGGCCAGGATCTTCAGCGGCGGGAAGACCTCGGTCTGCGGTTTGGGCGGGGTGAACCGCAAAAGCCACCAGATCACCGGCAGTGCCAGAAGGCCCCACAGCACCATCGGCGCCCCGAAGGAGAGCGGCAGCCAACTCATGCGCGGATCCTCCCGCCTGAGCTGCCATCGACGGTCATCGCCATGTGGACACGCACCAGCGCATCGGAGGCGAGACGGTCGGTGTGGTTGACGGTGAAGCTCCAGCCGAGCCGCTTGCACCAGTCGGTCAGTTCCTGGCGGCGGGCGATGTAAAGCAGCCGGTAATCATCGCCCAGCGTTTCGGCGCGGCCGGCGGTCAACTTGTCGCCGGTCTCGGGATCGGTGAACTCGGTGCGGCCGGCATAGGGGAATCGCTCCTCGGCGGGGTCGGCGACCTCGATCAGATGGGCACGCACGCCGTGGCGGGCGAGCACGTCGAGCCAGGCGATGGTGTCCTCCACCGGATCGAGGAAGTCGCTGACGATGACGATGTCGCAGAAGCGGCGGATGGCGGACAGGTCGGGCTTTGCCGGCAATTCGCCGGCATGGGTGAGTTGTGCTGCGATGCGCTCGGCGCCGTTGCGGGCGGTGAACGGATCGGTCAGTCCGGGCCAGGCGATGCGTTCGCCGCTGCGCGACAGAAGCTCTGCCATGGCCAGCGCCAGCACCAGCGCGCGGGATTCCTTCGAGACGGTGGCGCCGGTCGATTTGTAGAGCATGGAAGGCGAGGGGTCTGCCCACAGCCACACCGTATGGGCGGCCTCCCATTCGCGGTCTCGCACATAGATGTGATCGTCGCGGGCCGAGCGGCGCCAGTCGACACGCGAGGAATCGCCTTCGACATAGGGCCGGAACTGCCAGAAATTCTCGCCGATGCCGCGCTTGCGGCGGCCGTGCCAGCCGGCGATCACCGTGTTGACGATGCGGCGTGCCTCGACCAGCAGGTCGGGCACCAGCGACGCCCGCAACCGGCCGCGGGCGAGCGCGTCACGCGTCGCTGCCGGTGCCTGGGCCTCGCCTATACGCGCCATCAGATGCCTTTTGCCAGTTTCGCCACCACGTCGCGCACGGTCGTGCCCTCGGCACGGGCGGCAAAGGTCAGCGCCATGCGGTGCTGCAGCACAGGCTCGGCCAGCGCTCTGATATCGTCGACCGACGGCGCCAGCCGTCCGTCATAGAGGGCGCGGGCGCGGGCGCACAGGGTCAACGCCTGACTGGCGCGCGGGCCTGGGCCCCAGGCGACGTGCTTGTCGGTCTCGGCATTGCCCTGGCCGGGGCGCGCCGAGCGCACCAGCTGGAGGATCGCCTCGACGACGCTTTCCGGTACCGGCATGCGGCGGATTAGGGTCTGGATCTCCTTCAGCCGCGCCGGCTGCAGCACGTTCTGCGCCCTGGCGTCCTCGATGCCGGTGGTTTCCAGAAGAATGCGGCGCTCCGCCTCGATTTCCGGATAGAGGATGTCGACCTGCATCAGGAAGCGGTCGAGCTGCGCCTCGGGCAGCGGATAGGTGCCTTCCTGCTCCAGCGGGTTCTGCGTCGCCAATACGTGGAAGGGCGCCGGAAGGTCGTGGCGGACACCGGCGATGGTGACGTGGTATTCCTGCATCGACTGCAGCAGCGCCGACTGGGTGCGCGGCGAGGCGCGGTTGATCTCATCCGCCATCAGCAGCTGCGCGAAGATCGGCCCGGAGATGAAGCGGAAGGAACGCTTGCCGAATTCGTCCTGCTCCATCACCTCGGAGCCGAGTATGTCGGACGGCATCAGGTCGGGCGTGAACTGGATGCGGCGGGAATCGAGGCCGAGCACGATGCCCAGCGTCTCGACCAGCTTGGTCTTGGCGAGGCCGGGCACGCCGACCAGCAGCGCATGGCCGCCGGCGAGCAGCGCCACCAGCGTGCGTTCGACGACGCTTTCCTGGCCGAAGATGACGCGGCCGACGCCATCGCGAACCCTGGAAATGTCGGCCAGCGCCGTCTCGGCCTGGCCTATCATGTCCTTTTCGCTGATCGGGCTTTCCTTGATCATCACGCTCATGCAGCATCGATCCTTCTCGTTGGAGATACCGGCTCGCACCTTCGACGCTGCAGAGTGCCGCGATTCGGTCTCGCATGGCGCCTGTCTTTGAACTTAAATCACTGGCTTAGGCTGACAAGCGGAACAACAGTGACTATTTCGTGACCATGACAGAACGCGCCGACGATCGTGAAGAGAGCCTGACGGCCGCCACCGAGGCGCGCGGACTGGAGGCACTGATCTCGCGTGCCGCCCGCGCGGGCAAGGGGCCGGCGCCGGTGGAGCGCTGGAATCCGGCCTTTTGCGGCGATCTCGACATGGAGATCAGAGAGGACGGCACCTGGTTCTACCAGGGTACGCCGATCGGCCGCATGCCGCTGGTGCAGCTGTTTTCCTCCGTGCTGCGCAAGGACAAAGACGGCAAGACCTATCTTGTAACACCGGTGGAAAGGGTCGGCATCCGCGTCGTCGATGCGCCCTTCATCGCCGTCGAGATGGACGTTTCCGGCACCGGCGATGGCCAAGTCATCACTTTCCGCACCAATGTCGGCGACGTGGTCGAGGCCGGACCGGACCATCCGCTACGCTTCGTCGACGAAGACGCGACCGGTGGCCTGAAACCCTATGTGCTGGTGCGCGGGCGGCTGGAAGCGCTGGTGGCGCGGCCGGTCATGTACGAACTGGTCGAGCATGGCGAAGAGATCGATGTCGGCGGCAGAAGGATGTTTGCCGTCCGCTCGAAGGGCGCGGTCTATCCGATAATGCCGGCGGAAAAACTGCAGCGGCTGAGCGCATGATGGGCAGCGTATGATGGACCAGGTGACGCTATGGACCAGGTGACGCGGGCGCCGTTTTCGGCCGAGGATTTTCGCGCCCGCGTCGCGGCGCAGCCGCTGGCGCATGCCACCGACGATTATGGCGACCATCGCTTCAACCCCGGCCATCCGCGTTTGAAGCTCGCAAAGGCGCTGCGCGATGCCGCCGTGCTGATCCCGGTGGTCGATCACGGACGCGATGCCACGGTTCTGCTGACCAAACGGGCGGAAAATCTGCGCAACCATTCGGGTCAGGTGGCTTTTCCGGGCGGCACGATCGACCCAACAGACCCGAGCCCGGAGGCGGCGGCATTGCGCGAAACATTCGAGGAGATCGGGCTTGGCCAGGACCGGGTCGAGATCATCGGCCGCATGCCCGATTATATCTCCGGCAGCGGCTACCGCATCGCCCCGGTGCTGGGAATAGTGCGGCCGGGTTTTTCACTGACGCTGAATTCGGAGGAGGTCGACGCCGCCTTCGAAGTGCCGCTGCGCTTCCTGATGGACCCGGCCAACCACGGCCGCGACAGCCGCATGTGGAACGACCTCGAATGGGTCTTCTACGAGATGCCCTATGACGGACAACGCATCTGGGGCGTCACCGCCGGCATCATCCGCACGCTCTATGAAAGGCTCTATACGTGAGCGGCCGGGTGTCGCTCGCGGGCAAAGCCGACTGGCTCGGCGAAAAGCACCTGCAGCGCCTGCTGGCGGCGCTGGCGGATGGCGGCGAGGAGGCGCGCGTCGCCGGCGGCGCGGTGCGCAATGCGCTCATCGGCCAACCGGTCGCCGACGTCGATATCGCCACCACGACCGTGCCTGATGAAACCATCCGCCGCGCCGAGGCGGCGGGATTCAAGGCCGTGCCGACCGGCATCGAGCACGGCACCATCACGATTGTCGCCGGCGGGAAGCCGTTCGAGGTGACCACGCTCCGCGCCGACATCGAGACCGACGGACGGAGGGCCAAGGTGTCGTTCGGGCGCGACTGGAAGGCCGACGCGGAACGGCGCGATTTCACCATCAACGCGCTTTATGCCGAGGCCGACGGGACGATCGTCGACCTGGTCGGCGGCGTCGCCGACATCGAGGCGCGCCGGCTGCGTTTCATCGGCGATCCGGAGGCGCGCATCCGCGAGGATTATCTGCGCATCCTGCGCTTTTTCCGCTTCTTCGCCTGGTATGGCGACGGCCGGCCGGATGCCGAAGGGCTGAAGGCGTGCGCCCGGCTCAAGGAGGGGCTTGGCCAACTCTCGGTCGAGCGCGTCTGGTCCGAGCTGAAGAAGCTGCTGTCGGCCCCCGATCCATCGCGCGCCTTGCTGTGGATGCGCCAGGCCAGCGTGCTCACCTGCGTTCTGCCGGAGAGCGAGAAATGGGGCATAGATGCGATCCATGCGCTGACCAGGGCCGAGGAGGCTCTAAGCTGGACGCCGGACCCGCTGCTCAGGCTGGAAGCGATCGTGCCGCCGGACGCCGCGCGGCTGAAGACGCTGGCTGAGCGGCTGAGATTCTCCGTCAGCGATGCCGGCCGTCTCAGGCAGTGGGCGCTGACAGCGCCTGTCGAGCCAGAGACGACCGAAGCGGAACTCGCAAAACGGCTCTATCGTGGCGATCATCAGGGCCTTGTCGATCGCTTGCGGCTGTCGCTCGCTTCAGCTCGAAGCCGCGCCGTCGAGGACAATGACGCGCTGCTCGAAGCCGGCGGCTTCTCGCGCCTGCTCGCCTTCGCCGGAAAATGGAAAAAGCCTGACTTTCCGCTCAAGGGCGCCGATCTGACAACGCTTGGCGCGTCGCCCGGACCGAAACTCGGCGCAACCTTGAAAAACCTTGAAAACGAGTGGGTCGAGTCGGGTTTTGCGCTGGATCGCGGCGCGCTCCTCGAGCGCGCCGCAGAAGCACTCGAAAGTTAGAGACCGTTTGGAAACTCTACTCTGGCGAGTCATATGATGGCGTTTTCTGCGCTTCCGGTGCTCACGGACCAGCGCATGACCCCGGAAACCGATTTCGGTTTCCGGGAAAGGGATCATGCGCAAATGCAAAGTGTTAGAGCGTCCTTTGCGCGTCCAAGTGGACGCGCAGCGCTCTAATGTCGCTCCGGTTCTCGAAACCACCACCATAGGACTCGCCAGAGCGAATTTCGAAACAGTGTCTTAGGCAAATTCAGGCCGCATCGCGGGGCTTTTCGATGCGCGAGCGGATGGCTTCGATCATCGTCTCGCGGATGATCGTCTCGCCATGCGTCTCACGCATGTGCTCGACCGCACGACGCATGATTTCGGCTTCCTCGTCGGCGCGCGTATGCCAGTCACAACCCGGAACGAGCGAGCCGCAGTGGAATTCCTTCATCGGATTTCTCCCTTTTCCTCCTCGGAGCGCCGCATCTGCTCTGACACGGAAGCTCCAGCACCTTGATCGATGCATGATCCCTGTTGAAAACCGGGTATCGGTATTCGGGCCATGCGCTGGCCGAGCAAGCATAACACGATCGAATGGTTTTGGTTGCGTTAGTCCGGTGGACGCGCGGCTCTCCAAGAGCCTGTCCGGAAATGGGTTGAGTAGCCGGGATTGCGGTGATTCCAAGAGGGTGCTGAAGCCTACCTTGGAAACGCCATGTGGACCGCGATCACCCAACAACAGCATAGCCGAATTGGCCTGCGCTAGAAACCGATCTGACCGATGCCGAGCGGGCTCTGATCGAGCCGCTCATGCCTGCACCGTAGTGTCCTAATTTAGCGTGAACGAACGGGCCGCCAGTGCTATGCTCCTAAGCGCCTGCATCCGGGGGAATAGGAGGTTGCTATGAAAGCTATGAAAGCTATGAAAGCCTTGCTGCTCTCAACAAGTCTCTTCCTGATGGCCGGCGCTGTCCTTGCCGAAGACGCGATGCATACTAGTGTCATAATGCCCGACTCCCTGACGTGGAAGGAAAACCCGGCCTTTCCGAAGGGTATTCAGATTGCCACGTTGGTAGGCGATCCGACCAAGGCCGGAGAGACAGTCGTCCAACGCATCAAGTTCCCGCCAAATTTCCAGATGCCACCGCACACCCACCCGTTTTCCGAGGTCGTGACTGTGATCAGCGGTCGTATTGGAACGAGCAGTGGCGAAACGGGCGAGAAAAAAGGCGATCTGTTGAAACCGGGATCAATGTGGATGTACCCGGCAAAGCACGCGCATTATGCCTGGACTGGAAGCGAGGAAGCGATCCTGCAAGTCCAGTACGTTGGCCCGGGAGGGATCGAGTACATCAACCCGGCTGACGACCCTCGCAAAGGTCAGTAGTGTGAGCTAGTAGCACAGAGGCCGCCTCAGTGGGCGGCCTCATCCTCAATCTCCGCCTCATTATCATTATCGTCAGATAGAATGGCCTGCTGCGTCTTGAGCAGGCGCAGGCGGTGCTGGCCTAAATAGCCCGCGAGTGTGCTAATTAGGCCAGCACCACAGGTTATGAATTCCCGGACGGACTCTAAGGTTTTGTCATCTGCGCATGATCCTTCCGAAAACCGGAATCGGTTTTTGGGGTCATGCACGAGAAACCGAAGGGCGGAGCAGCGCTCCGCCCTCTTACGCTACCCCGGAGGCAAGACCTCGTCTTGCTTCAGCGGGCAGGCGATCACTTCATGATCTTGACTGCCTCGGCAATTTTGTGCTTGCCGCTCATGTCCCACGAAACGCGGACCTTTTCGCCGGCCTTCAGGCCAGGATTCTTGAAGGCCTTGGGCAGCGTAAAGGTAGATCCGTCATCCAGAACAAGGCTCATGGCCGTTCGATCATAGGTCTTGACTGTGCCCGTGGTGTGCTTGACCGCTGCAAATGCAGCGCCACCAGAGGCAAGAACGGCAGCAGCCGCAACCGACATAATAAGCTTGCGCATGGCATGCTCTCCTGGAAATGAGAGGCACCATTTTGGGAAGGTGCCCCACTCAATCATGGGCCGTCCGGTCGCGTCGGGTCGCGGTTCTAGGGGAGGATGAACCGCCGGCGTTTCCCGGCCCGGCACGAAAAATAGTCGTGCTTTTTCAAATGGATATTAGACGAAAAAGATATTCTGCGCGCCACATTCGCCGCCAAAATCAAACGATTTGGACCTGATTGCGGCTCACGTCCAACTCACCGAGATTTTACGGCCATTTCGCTTCCGGCGGCAGGCTGGAGAGGATCGAGGCCACGTTGCCGCCGGTCTTCAGTCCGAAGATAGTGCCGCGATCGTGAAGCAAGTTGAATTCGACATAGCGGCCGCGGCGAATAAGCTGTTCTTCACGGTCGCCGTCGGTCCAGTTGTCGTTGAAATTGGCCCGCACCAGATGTCCGTAGACGACGAGAAAAGATCGCCCGACATCCTGGACGAAGTTGAAATCGGCGTTCCAGCCGCCTTTGTCCTCACCCGAATGCAGCCAATCGAAGAAGATGCCGCCGGTGCCGCGCGGTTCGTTGCGGTGCGGCAGATAGAAATACTCCTCGCACCAGGCCTTGAATTTCGCGTGGTCGGCGACGCCAGCGTGCTTCTCGCAGGCGAATTGCATGGCCCGGTGGAAGGCAACCGTGTCCGGGTCTTCCTGGTTGCGGCGACGGTCGAGCACCGGCGTCAGGTCGGCGCCGCCGCCGAACCACTGGCGCGAGGTGACGACCATGCGCGTGTTCATATGCACGGCCGGCACGTTGGGGTTCCACGGATGGGCGATCAGCGAAATGCCGCTCGCCCAAAAGCGCGGGTCTTCCTCGGCGCCCGGCATTTGCTTCCTGAACTCCGGCGAGAACTCGCCATGGACGGTGGAGGTGTGGACGCCGACTTTCTCGAAGACGCGGCCACGCATCATCGACATGATGCCGCCGCCGCCCTTGCCGGCGTCGCGCTCCCACGGCGTCCTTTCGAAGCGGCCGGGCGACCATGAGGCCTGCGGCCCCTGCAGGTCCTGTTCGATCTGCTCGAAAGCGGCGCAGATGCGCTCGCGCAACGTCTCGAACCACAGCCGCGCCTTCATCTTCTTCTGTTCGATGTCGGCCGGCAGCCCCGCCGGTATTTCGGGTCGTTGCAAATGCTGTCTCCGGTTGTGGGGCGCGTACCCCGACAAATGACTCGTCTTTTCCGGCCGCGATCCCTAATCTCTTAGGTGCAAGGGTCAAGTGTGAATGGAGTTCTTTCGTGCGCACCCCGGCAAGACCGCCGCTGGATGGCCTGAAGAAGAGGCTCGACCGTTCGCGCGCCGAACGCGAGCGTATGCCGCGCGACGGGTTCCTGCGCGAGACCTTCGTCCTGCCGCGCTCCGATGCACGGCTTAAGGCGAAGGAGTGGTTCGAGCGCTTTCCCAAGCAGGCCTACTGGACCGAGATCGAAAGCTGGTTCGAGCGGCCGGGCGACGTCATCGAGTTCACCATCAGGCGATTGCCGGCGGCAGATTAACGAGCGACCAACAACCGCCTTGCTCCTGGGCCTTGGGCGCTCAATCGGTCTTCCTTGTTCCGCAGCGGGCACTTGTCGATCGACATGCAGCCGCAGCCGATGCAGTCGGTCAGCCCGTCGCGCAGCTTCTTCAGCTGGGCAATCTTCTGATCGAGCTGGTCGCGCCAGGCCGTTGAAAGCAGGTTCCAGTCCTCGCGCGTCGGTGTGCGGCCCTCAGGCAGCGATTCAAGTGCAGCACCGATCTCGGCCAGCGAGATGCCGACCTCCTGCGCGATCCTGATGATCGCCACACGCCTCAGCACGTCGCGGCCGTAGCGCCGCTGGTTGCCTGATGTGCGGTGGCTGCGGATCAGTCCGCGCGCCTCGTAGAAATGCAGCGCCGATACCGCCACCCCGCTTCGCGTAGCCACCTGGCCGACCGTCAGTTCCATCACCGCAGCCATTCGAATTTTCCGCTTGACCTCAAGTTAAGTTGAGCTTGTAACGAAGAAACCCTGGACATGCAAACCGCAGGAGAAGGCGATGTGCGCCTGGGTGAGAATGACAAGAGAGGGTGCGGTCGTCGGCCAGAAAGCGGCCATAATCGCTGCCGTCGACCGTCTGCAAATCCTATCCGAGCTGCCGGATCGCTTCGCCGGCCACCATGGCGACGGAAAGCGCGACGTTGATGCTGCGCGCGCCGGGCTGCATCGGGATGATCAGTCGCGCATCCGCCGCCTCGTGGACAGGATCCGGCACGCCTGCGGATTCACGGCCGAACAAAAGAATGTCGGCGTCGGCGAAGGCGAAATCGGTGTAGGCGATCGCGGCTCTGGTCGAGAGCAGCACCAGCCGCCGCGCTTCGCCTCTGCGCCAGTCCTCAAAGGCGTGCCAGTCGACATGCCGGGAAAGCCGCGCCATTTCGAGATAATCCATGCCGGCCCGTTTCAGCGCCCGGTCGGAGAGCGGGAAGCCGGCCGGTTCGATGATGTCGACGCCGAGACCGAGGCAAGCGGCGAAGCGCAGGATTGTTCCGGTGTTGCCGGCGATATCCGGCTGGTAGAGCGCGATGCGGAGACGGTTGTTCATTTCCGCATCCTTCTAATAAGTGGCAGATCGGCCACAGCAGGCTCGCGGTTTTGGAAATTGCTGGACTGGCGGGTGGTCATTTTCTGCGAAGTCGGTTATACGCCGGGCATTGTCAACCCGAACCGATGGAGGGGTAATTCATGATGATCATGTACATCCAGCGCCCCTCTTGTGGGCTTACCAGCCTGCCGGCGGTTTCGGTACGACGATTCTCCTGACCTTTTAGACTTCGATCGCACCGATTCTTAGCCGAAACCCCTTTTCGGCCTTCGAAGGAATCCTGCGATGTTTTTCAAGCTGTCGAAGGGGCTGAACGCCCCGCCTGAACACGCCTCTGTTCAATCCCTGCCTTTCGCCGGCCATTGGCCCGCGAACAGGCCGGACTTTTTTCCGTATTTTCACATGGAGGACGGACCGATGTTCGATCCCTGCAAAATTCCCGGTTCAAGAAGCCTGCACGAGCGCAGGATGGCGACATCGGCGCTTTTGATCGGCGAAACCTATTCGTCTGCGGCTCACGCCGAGACCCGCCGGCGCCCGCATCGCGGCATGCTGCCGGACGTCGATTTCTCGCGCGCGGTTCCCGACCGCAGCCGGCCGTCGCTGGTGCGCCGGATCATCAGGCTGATCCGGCCCGGCGCAAAAACCGGCGCGAAACTCCGGGCCGTCGACACAGCACTGTCAGGATCGTCAAGCGAGCCTGTCGGCGAAAAGCCCGCGACATCCTATATTGCGCGAAGCAGGACCGGCGGCCCGGGTGAGTCCAGGACGCCGGCCCTTGCCGCCACGCGATCCCAGGACGCTACGCGCCCCAAGGATGCCACGCGCTCCGCGCCGTGTGAGCGAAAACAAGCATATGAGTACCAAGACAATGTTCCGCTGGTTTGAAACAAGGCTCGATCCGTTCCCTGCCGAGGAGCCGGTCGAGCCGCCGAAGACGCTGATCGCCTTCTGCGTGCACTATACGCGCGGCGCCTGGCCCTACATCGCTGTCGATGCGATGCTGGTGACGGCTATCGCCCTTGCCGAGGTTTGGATGTTCGGCTTCATGGGCCGGATCGTCGACTGGCTGTCGGCGCAGAATCGCGAGACATTCCTGCAGACCGAGGGCTGGAAGCTCGCCGGCATGGCTTTCATCGTGGTTTTCGCGCTGCCGGCGACGGTCTGGTTCCATGCGCTCCTCAACCAGCAGACGCTGATGGGCAACTATCCGATGCGTATCCGCTGGCAGGTGCATCGTTACCTGCTCAAGCAGTCGATGGCCTTCTATCAGGACGAGTTCGCCGGGCGCATCGCGACCAAGCTGATGCAAACGGCGCTCGCCGTGCGCGAATGCGTCATCAAGCTCATCGACGTGCTCAACTATGTCGTGGTCTATTTCCTCGGGATGCTGTTCATTGTCGGCTCGGCCGACTGGCGGCTGGCGGCACCGCTTGCCGTCTGGCTTGCCGGCTATATCCTGCTCTTGCGCTATTTCATCCCGCGATTGGGCAAGGTCGGCGAGGAGCAGGCCGATGCGCGCTCGACCATGACCGGCCGCGTCGTCGACAGCTACTCCAACATCCAGACGGTCAAGCTGTTCTCGCATGCGCGGCGCGAGGCGTCCTTCGCGCGGGAAGGCATGGCCGGCTTTCTCGACACCGTTTACCGGTCGATGCGGCTGGTGACGCAGCTCTACGGCCTGCTCTACATCCTGAATTCGCTGCTGTTGTTTTCGGTCACCGCGATCTCGCTGTGGCTGTGGCTTGGCCAGGCGGTGACGATCGGCGCCGTCGCCCTGGTCATCGGCCTCGTGCTTCGGCTGTGGGGCATGTCCCAATGGATCATGTGGGAAATGTCCACCCTGTTCGAGAATATCGGCACGGTGCAGGACGGCATCAGTTCGATCTCGCTGCCGCGCCTCGTCGAAGACAGGCCTGGGGCCAAGGATATTGCCGTGACCAAGGGCGAGATACGTTTCGAGGACATCCGCTTTCACTACGGCAAACAGAAGGGCGTGATCGAAAGCCTGTCGCTGACGGTGAAGCCGGGCGAAAAGGTCGGCATCGTCGGCCGCTCGGGCGCCGGCAAGTCGACGCTGGTCAACCTTCTCTTGCGCTTCTACGATCTTGAGAGCGGCAAGATCCTGATCGACGGCCAGGAAATCGCGGCGGTGACGCAGGATTCGCTGCGCGCCCAGATCGGCATGGTCACGCAGGATACCTCGCTGCTGCATCGTTCGGTGCGCGAGAACATCCTTTATGGCCGACCGGGCGCCAGCGACGAGATGCTGGTCGAGGCATCTCGCCGCGCCGAGGCGCTTGATTTCATATCAAGGCTTTCGGACGCCAGTGGCCGCACGGGTTTCGATGCGCATGTCGGCGATCGAGGCGTCAAATTGTCCGGCGGCCAGCGGCAACGCATTGCCATTGCCCGCGTTATGCTGAAGGACGCGCCGATCCTCATCCTCGACGAGGCGACGTCTGCGCTCGATTCGGAGGCCGAAGCGGCGATCCAGGAGAACCTCTACAAGCTCATGCAAGGCAAGACCGTCATCGCGATCGCGCACCGGCTCTCGACCATCGCGGCGATGGACCGGCTCGTCGTCATGGATAAGGGCCGTGTCATCGAGGAAGGTTCGCATGAGGAACTCGTCGCCGGCGGCGGACTCTATGCGCAGCTTTGGCAGCGCCAGTCGGGCGGCTTCCTGCTCGACGACGGTGCCGCCGCCAACGATGCCATCATCAAGGGTCAAGCAGCAGAATGATGCCAGCAGAATGAGGGCAGCAGAATGATGGCCGCCGAATGATGATTGCCGTCTATCGCTGGTTCGAGAACTGGGTCTATCCGTTCAGGGAGCCCGCGGCCCTTCGGCCACCGATCAGCGTCAGCGGTTTCCTCTGGCACTATGTCGGCCAGGCGAAGGTCGCCTTCTTCGCCATGCTGGTCATCGGCGGTATCGCGCCGCTGGTCGAGGCCGGACTGTTCTACTTCGTCGGCAGGCTGGTCGACATTCTCGACCAGCTCCCCGGCGAGCGCAGCTGGGACGCGCTGTGGACTGCCGCCGGTCCCGAACTTGTCTTCATGGGCGCCGTGGTGCTGGTCGTCCGCACCATCGTCGTCGGCCTGGCGGCATTGGTCGACGAGCAGACGATCACCCCCGGCTTCTACAATCTGGTGCGCTGGCAGGCGCACCGCCATGTCTCGCGCCAATCCTACGCCTTTTTTCAGAACGATTTCGCCGGCCGCATCGCCACAAAGGTCTGGCAGGCAGGGCAGGCGACCGGCGATTTGATGGAAAGCTTCATCGAGGTCGTCTGGTTCATGGTCGTCTATACGGTGACGACGCTTGTGCTGGTCGCCGGCCTCGACTTGCGGCTGGCGGTGCTGGTGGTGATCTGGATCACCGCCTTCGGCTGGCTGGCCAAGCGCTATCTGCCGGAGATCCGCAAGCATGCCGAGCAAACCGCAGAGGCCGGTTCGATGATCACCGGCCGCTTCGTCGATTCCTATTCGAACGTGCAGACGCTGAAGCTGTTCTCGGCCGATGGCGACGACCGTTACATCAGGAGCGGCTTCGATATCTATCTCGAGGCGCTGCGGCCGTTCACCCGCCGGCTGACCGGCGTGCGCATGGCGCTGACGACGCTGTCGGGGATGATGATCACCGCGATCGCCTGTTTTGCGGTCTATCTCTGGGTCGAAGGCTCGATCACAGTCGGCGCCGTCGCCTTCACGCTATCGCTGGTGTTGCGACTCAACATGCTGCTCGGCCGGCTGATGATGCAGCTCAATAGTATCCTGCGGAATCTCGGCGTGCTGGAAAATTCCAAGGCGCTGATCTCGCAGCCGCTCGGCTTGACCGACGCACCCGACGCCAGGGAGCTTGTCGTGACCGGCGGCCGGATCGACGTGAAGAAGGTCGAGTTCCACTATGGCAAGGGGTTCGGCGTGCTCACCGGCATCGACCTCGTCGTGCGGCCGGGCGAGAAGGTCGGACTGGTCGGGCCATCCGGCGCCGGCAAGACGACGCTCGCCAATCTGATCCTGCGCCTCTACGACCTCGAGGCCGGCAAGATCACCATCGACGGCCAGGATGTTTCAAAGGTGACGCAGGATTCGCTGCGCGCCAATATCGGCGTCGTCAGCCAGGATACCGCACTGTTCCATCGCTCGCTTCGCGACAACATCAAGCTCGGCATGCCGGAAGCGACCGACGCCGAGGTGATCGCGGCCGCGAAAAAGGCCGAGGCGCACGACTTCATCCTCGACTTGCGCGACAATCGTGATCGCCAGGGCTATGAGGCCTTTGTCGGCGAGCGTGGCGTGAAATTGTCTGGCGGCCAGCGCCAGCGCGTGGCGATCGCCCGCGTCTTCCTCAAGGACGCGCCGATCCTAATACTCGACGAGGCGACGTCGGCGCTCGATTCCGACATCGAGGCGGCCATCCAGGAAAATCTGGCGAGGCTGATGGAGAACAAGACGGTCATCGCCATCGCGCACCGGCTGTCGACCATCGCGGCACTCGATCGCCTGGTGGTGCTCGACGGCGGCCGTATCGTCGAACAAGGCACGCATGACGAACTGGTGGCGCTCGACGGGCTCTATGCGCGGCTGTGGAAGCGGCAGTCCGGCGGCTTCCTGTTCAACGAGGAGAGCGTGCTCGAGGAGACGCGGCCGGCGGAGTAGGGCCAGGATTTCAGCATAACCGGAGTGGACCATGTCGGTGCGAATGCCATCGAATTTCGGACGGTCGGGAGCGCAAGAGAGCGCGCTCGACCTGCTCGGCCATGAAATCCTCGGCGAAAAGGCGGCGGCGCTCGGCCGCGCTGGCCGGCGCGTTGATGAAACGCTGACGAAGCTGCGTGAGCATGGCGATGACGGCGAACAACGTGCCCGGCTGCTCAAGGACGCGGCGGAGGCCGTCCACGGCTACTTCATCCAGCGCGAATTGTGCGGCTTGCGCAAGCACGACGCAGTGATCCGGGAATACAATATTCCAAAGGCCGTGCTGGCCAGGCTCGGCGCGAAATAGATACCGGTGTTGAAATCTGACGCCTGGTACCGAAGACGAAGTTCAGGTGCGAGCGCACTTTGGCGCAAGTCGGCCCGATTGACGACGTTCCCGCACTCAAAAGGGGTCACGTCACGACGATACCCACACCAACCTGAATGTCCGCTCTTGAATATTCGCAGCCCGAAGCTGCCGGTCTGCTCTCGGCCCGATTGAGACGTAGAACGCTCCATCGCCGTACAATCCGAGCTGATGCCTCGGCCGGCGCGGTCGCGCCACAAGCGGACCTTCGTGCGATCCGACTTCTTTGGCGGCAGGCGCTCTCGGGGTAGCCCGGAATTTGGTCGTGCCGTAAAGCGGCTCAGATGCTATCTTAGTAGCAGCTAATATTTTGGTCGAGGGGCAACCATGCAAAGGAGGACCGACCATGAAGCCGCATTCTCTCAGCGCCCGCCGTATTGGCGTGCTTCTGTTCTCACTGTGTGCTTTCGCGCTGATGACGTCAGCCTCAATGCCCGCAGACAGCAAATTCGCCGTCGAGCCGGTGGTTGAGAAAAAGCTGAAGGAACTGCCCTCCGGACCGTTGTACTGGCGGCTGGAAAATTTCCCAACGCTGGCGCAGGCCCAGAGCGCTGCGGGCCCGACCTCGCTTGCGGCGGAGGTCGCGGGCAAGGTCTGGCTGTTCACGCTTGGACCGAAGGATGGCTCGACGCCCGGCGGAGCCAAGGTCGTCGAGATCGGACCCCTTCCGCCGATCAGCGCCAGCGAGTATTTGCTGCGCGTCAACCGCGCCGGCGGAGCGCCCGGTGCCAAGACGCCGATCCATACGCATCCGGGACCGGAGGCCTTCTATGTGCTGGCCGGCAAACTCGGCCAGAGAACGCCCCACGGCGTAACCTACGCCGAAGCCGGCACGGCCATGACCGGACACGGGGCCAACACGCCGATGGAAGTGTTCAGCGCCGGCACAACCGATCTCGATGAGCTGGCCATCTTCGTGGTCGACGCCAATCAGCCGTTCTCGTCGCCGGCCAGCCTCGACTGAGGCGACATTTCCCGGGGTGGCGCGAATGTTCGCTACGAGCTGAGGCGGCACCCCAGCGTCAGATTTTCACCACCAGTTGACGCCGTTCTATTCCGAAAACCGGTTCCACTTTTCGCTGACGCGGACCTTCGGGATCATGATCTACTCCAGCCAGTCGGTGACGAAGCTGCCATTCTCGTGGATGTCGATCGTCTCCAGCGGGCCTGGGCCGAGATTGGTGAATTTGTGCGGCGTGTTCGGCGGCACGATCAGGATCTGGCCGGCCGATGCCTCGATCTGCCGGTCGCCGACAGTGAACAGCCCGGTGCCAGTGCGGATGATGAAAATCTCGCAATAGGGATGCATGTGCAGCCGCGGGCCGCCGCCGATCTCCGGCAGATAGTTCAAGATCAGGCAGCTTTTGGAGCCGTAGGCGCCGCCCTGCAGTTCGCCTTGCCAATGGTCGGGGCAGCGGCCGGTCGCTTTGGCCCATTTGTCGCGGTCGATGACATGCGCCATGAGCCGAGGATAGACCGAGGCCGGGGCTCCTGTCGAGCCAAACGCGGGCGCCGGTTTTGCCATTGTTTTCCTGTGGTTTACGCCGCCTTCGTCGCCACGCCGCCCGACGTCGAATTGCGTCCCCGCGACAATCTGCCCTTGTGCCTTCACCCGTCTGGACAAAAACGGGCTTCACGCATAAACCGAAGGCCAATTGCCGGAGGAATTCGCTAGCCTGTTCGCCATGCGCTGTCGGGTTGGCGTGAAAGAGCGGGGAACAAGCCTCCGCCACCGGCACGGAAGAGGCGAAAGGATCAGGCACCCGTGAGCGCAACCGACATCCAGGATCCCAACCGTCGTGATTTCCTCTACGTCGCCACCGGCATGGCCGCGGTGGTCGGCGCGGGTGCCGTCGCCTGGCCGTTCATCGACCAGATGCGCCCGGATGCCTCGACGCTGGCGCTGGCCTCGGTCGAGGTCGACGTCTCCTCGCTGACGCCGGGGATGTCGCTTGTCGTGAAATGGCGCGGCAAGCCGGTTGTGGTGCGCAACCGCACCGAACAAGAGATGAAGGACGGCGAGGCGGTCAATCTGGCCCAGCTCAAGGATCCGCTCGCCCGCAACGCCAATCTGCCGGCCGATGCGCCGGCAACCGACGCAAACCGCACCATGCCCGGCAAGGAGGCCTGGATGGTGATGGTTCAGGTCTGCACCCATCTCGGCTGCATTCCGCTCGGCCAGGAAGGCGAGTTCGGCGGCTGGTTCTGCCCGTGCCACGGCTCGGTATACGACACCGCCGGCCGCGTCCGCGGCGGGCCGGCGCCGGAGAACATGACGGTGCCGGTGTTCCAGTTCATTTCCGACACCAAGATCCGTATCGGCTAAGGCTAAGGGATATTTCGATGAGCGAGGGACACTCGACCTATACGCCCAAGACCGGTATCGGACGCTGGTTCGACGCCCGCATGCCGTTGCCGCGGCTGGTCTATGACAGCTTCGTCGCCTATCCGGTACCGCGGAACCTCAACTATGCGTGGACCTTCGGCGGCATCCTGGCGCTCATGCTGGCGGCGCAGATGCTGACCGGCATCGTGCTGGCCATGCATTATGCGGCGGACAGCACTCTCGCGTTCGATTCGGTCGAAAAGATCATGCGCGACGTGAATTCGGGCTGGCTGTTGCGCTACATGCATTCGAATGGCGCGTCGTTCTTCTTCGTCGCTGTCTACATCCACATCTTCCGCGGCCTTTACTACGGTTCCTACAAGGCGCCGCGCGAGCTTCTGTGGATCCTCGGCTGCATCATCTACCTCCTGATGATGGCGACGGGCTTCATGGGCTATGTCCTGCCCTGGGGACAGATGAGCTTCTGGGGCGCCACCGTCATCACCGGTTTCTTCAGCGCCATCCCGCTGGTCGGCGACTGGATCCAGCAGCTTTTGCTCGGCGGCTACGCCGTCGACAACCCGACGCTGAACCGCTTCTTTTCACTGCACTATCTTCTGCCGTTCATGATCGCTGGCGTCGTCGTGCTGCATATATGGGCGCTGCATGTGGTCGGCCAGTCGAACCCGACCGGCATCGAGGTCAAGTCGAAGACCGATACCGTCGCCTTCACCCCTTACGCGACCATCAAGGACGCGTTCGGGATGCTCGTGTTCCTGTTCATCTTCGCCTATTTCGTCTTCTACCTGCCGAACTTCCTCGGCCATCCGGACAACTACGTAGTCGCCGACCCGCTGAAGACGCCTGCCCATATCGTGCCGGAATGGTACTTCCTGCCGTTCTACGCGATCCTGCGCGCCATCACCTTCAATATCGGGCCGATCAACTCCAAGCTCGGTGGCGTGCTCGCGATGTTCGGCTCCATCGCCATGCTGTTCCTGGTGCCGTGGCTCGACACTTCGAAGGTGCGCTCGGCGGTCTACCGGCCCTGGTACAAGCTGTTCTTCTGGCTGTTCGTGATCGATGCCGTCCTGCTCGGCTGGCTGGGGTCCCAGCCGGCCGAAGGCAGCTATGTCTTCATGGCGCAGATGGCGACATTGTTCTACTTCGCCTTCTTCGTGGTCGTGCTGCCGGTGCTCGGCCTGATCGAGACCCCGCGGCGGTTGCCGAATTCGATCACCGAGGCGGTGCTCGAGAAAAACAAGGGTGGCGGGGGCGGACATCCGGCTCGCGCGACAGCCGCACCGGAAACCAAGAGCTGAGCATGTTGCCGAAAAGTGGAGACCGGTTTTCGGAAAAGATCATGCTCGAGACGACGGCGCGGCAGAGAATCTCAAGGGGATTTGGCATGAAGAAGATTCTCACCTCGCTGGCGCTGCTCGGCCTTGTGTTGGCAGGCACTGCGGCCGCGACCACTGGGGCCATCGCCCAGGAGGAGGCGCACAACGAAGCCGCGCCGACGCATTTCCCGATACACGAGCCGAAGGAGATGGACTGGAGCTTCGCCGGGCCGTTCGGCACCTACGACAAGGCGCAGTTGCAGCGCGGGCTGAAGGTCTACAAGGAAGTCTGCGCGGCCTGCCATTCGATGAAATTGGTGGCGTTCCGCACCCTGGAAGATCTTGGCTATTCGGAAGCGCAGGTCAAGGCGCTGGCCGCCGAGTACACGATCAATGATGGTCCCAACGATGCCGGCGACATGTTCGATCGTCCCGGCATACCGTCCGACTATTTCCCGGCGCCGTTCCCCAACGATCAGGCAGCAGCGGCCGCCAATGGCGGGGCTGCCCCGCCCGACATGTCGCTGCTGGCCAAGGCGCGCGGCGTCGAGCGCGGCTTTCCGCGCTTCGTCTTCGACATCTTCACACAATACGCCCAAGGCGGTCCCGACTATATCCACTCGCTGCTGACCGGCTATGACGAGCAGCCGCCGGCGGGCATGGAGATACCGGAAGGCACGCACTACAATCCGTACTTCATAGCCGGCGTGTCGCTGAAGATGCCCAACCCGCTCTCCGACGACCAGGTGACCTATGACGACGGCGCGCCGCAGACGGTCGACCAGTATTCCCGCGACGTGTCGGCCTTCCTGATGTGGGCGGCCGAGCCGCATCTGGAAGCCCGCAAGAAGACCGGCTTTCGCGTGCTGGTCTTCCTGTTGCTGTTCGGCGCGCTGGTCTATCTGACCAAGCGCAAGGTGTGGGCCGGCGTGGCGCACTGAGTTACGCAAAGGGCGTCGAAGGGCGCCCTTTTGCATTTCCGAACACTGCCTCCGAAGACCGCCGGCCCAGTCCTTTGCCGGACAATTTTCTTCCAGGCGTCACATCGCGGTAGCCGTCGCCGGCCGCGCCGGGTTACGATCGGCCGGAGTTCCTTTTCAGGTCTTCAAGTCGAATCGGACGAATGCCCCGGAGAGCCGCCCCATGAAACCTTCGCTCGAAGACACGCTGCTTGCCGCGATCCGCACCATTCCGGACTATCCCAAGCCGGGCATCCTGTTTCGCGACATCACCACGCTGCTAAGCAATGCGCGCGCCTTCCGCCGCGCCATCGACGAGCTGGTGCATCCCTATGCCGGCCAGAAAGTCGACAAGATCGCCGGCATCGAGGCGCGCGGCTTCATCCTTGGCGGCGCCGTCGCCCATCAGCTTTCGGCCGGCTTCGTGCCGATCCGCAAGAAGGGCAAGCTGCCTTACGAGACGGTGCGCGTCGCCTACAGCCTCGAATACGGGCTGGACGAGATGGAGATGCACAGGGATGGCGTATCTCCGGGTGAGAAGGTGATCCTGGTCGACGACCTGATCGCCACCGGCGGCACGGCGGCGGCGGCGGTCCAGCTGTTGCGGCAGATCGGCGCCGACATTCTCGCCGCCTGCTTCGTCATCGACCTGCCGGACCTCGGCGGACGTCAGAAGCTGGAGGCGCTCGGCGTGCCGGTCAGGACGCTGATCGGATTCGAAGGGCATTGAGAGAGTGTTCTGCCTTCTCCCCTTGTGGGAGAAGGTGGATCGGCGCGCAGCGCCGAGACGGAAGAGGGGTGTTGGACGGAGTGCCGCAGTGCCAAGCTGGAGCACCCCTCATCCGACCGAGCTTCGCTCGGCCACCTTCTCCCACAAGGGGAGAAGGAAGAGACTATCCTATCCCACCTTGACCAGCACGGCGCTTTCGAACTCGATGACCCTGTCGCCGGTCGAATCGAAGGCCTCCGAGCGAAGCGTGAGCAGCCGCCAGCCCGGCCGTGACATGATGGGGCGGTGGGCAAGCGCTGTGCGGGTGAATGTCACGGTTTCTCCGGCATAGACGGGCTTCAGCCATTTGAGGTTCTTGAAACCGGGCGAGGGGCCGAATTCGGGTGCGGGTCCTGCGCCGACCCAGCGGGCGCCCCCGGCTTCCACGCCGGTCTCGAGGTTCAATTTCATCCAGGTTGCAGCTGTGTGCCAGCCCGAGGCGCACAGGCCGCCGAATACGCTCTTCTTCGCCGCCTCTTCGTCGAGATGGAATATCTGAGGATCGTATTTCCTGGCGAACGCCTTGATCGCCTCGGGTTCGAATGTATGCGAACCGAGCGTGACGGTGACGCCGATGCAGAAGAACTCGTCGAGGCTCACGCGCTGGCCCCTCGCGTCAGGAACATGACGGTGTTCTCGAGTTCGAAGACGCCTTCGCCACGCTGGTTGAAAAGCTCGCTGCGTAGGGTGACGAGGCCGAGCTGGGGCTTGGACTTGGACAGGCGCTTGGCAAGGACGGTGGTGTTGCCGGTCAAGATGTCGCCGGCCAGCACCGGCTTCTTCCATCGGACCTGGTCGACGCCGGGGGCGCCTTGCGAGGTCGAGTTCAGCAGGAAGGCGTCGCACAGCATGCGCATGAACATCGCGCAAGTGTGCCAGCCGGAGGCTGCCAGCCCGCCAAGGATGCTGGCCTTGCCCGCCGCCTCGTCGAGATGCATCGGCTGCGCATCGAACTCTTGCGCGAATTCGATGATCTCGGCCGCACTCACCAGCTTCGTCCCGAGGTCGAGCGAGGCGCCCTCGACGAAATCCTCATAGGCCCAAATCTTTCCGGTCATGGTCTGGAATCCGGTTCAAGTTTGTACGATCGCCACGGATCGGGGTTCCCGGATGCAGGCAGGGCGCAATTTGGTCAAGTAATTTCTGGCGCGCCAGGCCATCGCGCCCAACGGAATAGAAGCTACAACCAGCCGCGGCGGCGGAAATACCAGAAAGGCAGGATCGCCGACACGATCATCAGGCCGATGGCGAAGGGATAGCCGAGCTGCCATTTGAGCTCGGGCATGATGTCGAAATTCATGCCGTAGATCGAAGCGACCAGCGTCGGCGGCAGGAAGATGACTGCGGCGACGGAGAAGATCTTGATGATGGCGTTCTGCTCGATCGAGATCATGCCGAGCGTCGCGTCGAGCAGGAAGTTGATCTTCTGCGACAGGAAGGTGGCGTGGTCGGCGAGCGACAGCACATCGCGCGACAAGGTCTTGATGCGCGCGCGGATGTCTTTGCTCATTTTGGTCTGCGTCGAGGCGTGGGCGAGAAAACCGGCGAGCCGCTGCAGTGAAATCAGGCTGTCGCGGATCGAGGAGGCGATGTCCTCCTTGCGGCCGATCGCCTTGAGCAATTCCTGGAAGTCGCGGTTGCGCTTGGAAACCTTGGTCGAGCGTGCCTCGAAGATGTCGCGCGAGATCGTCTCGATGTCGCGGCCGGCGCGCTCCAGAATGTCGGCGAGGCGGTCTACGATCGCCTCCAGCAGGCCGATCAGGATGGTGTCGCCGCTGGTGCAGCCGGTCGCCACCTTCTCGGCGCGCAGCGGAAACGTCTTGAAGGCCTTCGGTTCGTGATAGCGCACGGTGATCAGCCTGTTGCCGGCCAGCACGAAGGTGACCGGCGACATCAGGGGATCGTCGGCCTCGGTCTGGGCCGGCAGAATGGCGGTCATGAAATAGGCCCCGTCCTCGACGTAAAGGCGGCTGGAAATCTCGATCTCCTCCATCTCCTCGCGCGTCGGAATGGCAACACCGAGCCAGGCCTCGATGGCCGCTTCCTCTTCCTTTGTCGGGTTCAGAAGATCGGCCCAGACGACCTTGTCGCTGTTTGCCAAGAGATCGTCGGCGAGGCGCAGGCGATCATTGTCCACGACGAATGCCTTGATCATCACCGGGTCTCCCTTGCTGAGGCCAAAAGGATGGGTTCGAGCGGGCGCGTCGTTTCGGATTGCACGGGACAGGCGCTTTCGACGAAAGCACGGGCCGGTGCAAACGCCCCTTAGACCGGGCATTGCGGGCAGTCAAGCCGCGCGGAAAGGGCCCGTCCAGTCTCCTCCTTCTCCCCTTGTGGGAGAAGGTGGCCGAGCCCACGGGTCTTGCCTTCGGCAAGCCCGAGGACAGGCTCCGCTCGGTCGGATGAGGGGTGTTCCAGCTTGGCACCGACAGCGCTCCGGCCAACACCCCTCAACCGTCTTGGCGCTGCGCGCCAATCCACCTTCTCCCACAAGGGGAGAAGGAAGAAGGCACCGTCGGTCAGCTCACGTGTTGAACTTGAACAGCATGATGTCGCCGTCCTGGACGACATACTCCTTGCCTTCGTCGCGCGCCTTGCCGGCCTCCTTGGCCGCCACTTCGCCGCCCAGCGTGACGAAGTCGTTGTAGGCGATGGTCTGGGCGCGGATGAAGCCGCGCTCGAAATCGGTATGGATGACGCCTGCCGCCTGCGGCGCCTTGGCGCCCTTGTGCACGGTCCAGGCGCGTGTCTCCTTCGGGCCGACGGTGAAATAGGTGATGAGCTGCAGCAGCTCGTAGCCGGCGCGGATCACCTTGTTCAAGCCAGGCTCATCGAGGCCCAGCGTCGCGAGGAATTCCATTTCCTCTTCGTCGCTGAGCTGCGCGACCTCGGCTTCGATCGCCGCGGAAATCACCACGGTGCGGGCGCCTTGCGCGGCAGCCATCTGTTCGACCGCCTTGGTGTGTGCATTGCCGGTGGCGGCATCGGCTTCGGCGACATTGCAGACATAGAGCACGGGGTGCGACGTCAGCAGATTCAGCCCCTGCAGGATGCGCAGATCCTCCGCGGAGATACCTTTGAGCAGGATGCGGGCGGGCTTGCCGGCCTGCAGGAGTTCGAGAGCGGCTTCCATCATCGGCAGCACGGTCAGCGCCTCCTTGTCCTTGCCGGAAGCGCGCTTGCGGAACTGCACGATGCGGCGCTCGAGGCTGTCGAGGTCGGCGAGCATCAGCTCGGTCTCGACGGTCTCGGCGTCGGCAACGGGATCGATGCGGCCTTCGACATGGGTGATGTCATCATCCTCGAAGCAGCGCAGCACGTGAACGATGGCGTCGACCTCGCGGATATTGGCCAGGAACTGGTTCCCCAGCCCTTCGCCTTTCGAGGCGCCGCGCACCAGGCCGGCGATGTCGACGAAGGAGATGCGGGTCGGGATGATCTCCTTGGACTTGCCGATCGCCGCGATCCTCTGCAGGCGCGGGTCCGGCACCGCCACCTCGCCGGTGTTCGGTTCGATGGTGCAGAACGGATAGTTGGCGGCCTGCGCCGCCGCCGTCCTGGTCAGCGCGTTGAAAAGCGTCGACTTGCCGACGTTGGGCAAGCCAACGATGCCGCATTTGAAACCCATTTTTTATCCGGTCCTATCGGGAAATCGAAATTTGATGAGGGCTATGGGCGAAAGCGCCGACGATCGTCAAGCCCTCCCGCCCCGATCCGTGGCGAGGCTCAATCCTTGCCGCCGAACAGCTTCTTCAGCATGGCGGCCATCGGGCCGGTTTCGGGCAGCTTGACCGCCGGCTGCTGCGGTCGCGCCTGACGGACGTGGCTCTGCTGTTTTGCACCCTGTTGTTTTGGCCCGGGCTTTTCCGGCTCGGGCGCGACGCCGGTCTTTCGCTGGACGGCAACACTGACCTTGTTCATGAAGCCGGGCTCATCACCCCTCACGATCAAGTCGGCATGATCACCGATGGCGTCGAGCAGCGGCTCCAGCCATTCGCGATCGGCCCTGGCGAAATCGCCAAGCACATGATGCTGGACGAATTCCTTGACGCCGGGATGGCCGACGCCGATGCGCACGCGGCGGTAAGCGTTGCCGACATGGCCGTCGACCGAGCGGATGCCGTTGTGACCGCCGGCGCCGCCGCCGGTCTTGACGCGGACCTTACCGTCGGCGAGGTCGATCTCGTCATAGAACACGGTGAGCGCCGAGGGAGTGAGCTTATAGAAGCGCAGCGCTTCGCCGATCGACTGGCCTGAATTGTTCATGAAGGTCTGCGGCTTGATCAGGATGACCTTTTCGCCGGCAAGCGTACCTTCGGCGATCAGCCCCTGGAACTTCTTCGACCAGGGCGAAAAAGCGTGGCGGCGGGCGATTGCGTCCGCCGCCATGAAGCCGACATTGTGCCGGTTGTTGGCGTATTTCGCGCCCGGATTGCCGAGGCCTGCAAACAGCAGCATCGTCACCTCCGGGCGGAAAGGGATTACTTCTCTTCGTCGGCAGGAGCCGCTTCGGGTTCAGCCGCTTCGACCGTCTCTTCCGCCTCCGGCTTCATCGCCGCGGAGCCGGCAATGGTCGCGACGGTGAAGTCGCGGTCGGAGATCACCGGCTTGACGCCGGCCGGCAGCTTGACCGCCGAGATGTGGATCGAATCGCCGATATCGGTGCCGGTGAGATCGACGGTGATGAATTCCGGGATCGCATTGGCCGGGCAGTGGAACTCGACTTCATGACGCACGATGTTGAGCACGCCGCCGCGCTTGATGCCGGGCGACTTGTCCTCGTTGATGAAGTGGACCGGCACGTCGACATTGACTTCGGTGTCCTTGCCGATGCGCAGGAAGTCGACATGGACCGGGAAATCCCTGACCGGGTCAAGCTGGTAGTCCTTGGGCAGGACCTGGATCTTCTTGCCGTCGACATCAATCGTGGCGATCGTGGTCAGGAACCCGCCGCCATGGATCTTGTAGTAGATGTCCTTGTAGGTCAGCGCAATCGCCAGGGGAGGCTGCTTGTCGCCGTATATTACTGCAGGCACTTTACCGTTGCGGCGAACTGCACGGGCGGACCCCTTACCGACCTGTTCGCGCGCTTCGGCCTTGAGCTCGTAAGTATCGCTCATGGCATTTCCTTTCGCGTTGTTCTGGAGCGTTCGCGGCCGGCGAGGTGCCTGGGGCCGTAAACGTCGAAAGCCGTCATGGCCTTACATGATCTGGTCCAAAATCTTTTTGGGATCACGTCAGGCCGGACAGCCTTCCGCCGCGTTGCCTCCAAGGGTGTCTACGCGGGTGGCGGCTCTATAGCGGAAGGTGGGACGAGGTGCAAGGTGGGGGCGGGTGGGCAGTGTCTTTAC
>NZ_RZSU01000077.1:0-31656 GCF_003997585.1 Mesorhizobium sp. M5C.F.Cr.IN.023.01.1.1
CTCACCCAGGCCGGCGCGTCGGGCGGCAGCAGGAATTCCTCATGGGCGAGATTGCGCTTGTTCGAATAATCGACCGTGCGCGCCTCCGCCTCGTATTCCATGCGCGCGCAGTGACGATACGCCGCCGACAGCACGGCGCTGCGGCCTGAGCCGCGTCCGATGAGCTGGGGCGTGAAATGCGTGATCGCCACGGTGACGGCGCCTCCCGACGAGGAATGAACCCGGCGTTCGTCGGGAACGGCACGGCCCCGCCAGGGCTCGGCGCCAGCCACGTCGCGCCAGCGACGTATTACTGCGCCCTTGGATGCCGCTCCTTCGGAACGGCCGGGATCATCGCAAGGAGCGTCGGCTCCGCCGACTAGCTTTTTTATGAGTGGCGACTGTCTCTCATCCGGGGAAAGCTGGGTTTCAACCGAGCAGAAGCCGAATGCGGAAGGTCGTCCGGAATGAAGAAGCCGTCATCGAAGATCAGGGAAGAAATCGCCCGCCTGCAGGACCAGCTCAAGGCGGCCGAAACGCGAGAGGCGGAGCGCATCGGCCGCGTCGCACTGAAGGCGGGCCTCGGCGAGATCGAGATCGAGGAGGCCGCACTCCTTGCGGCATTCGAGGACGTTGCCGGGCGGTTTCGCGCGGGTGGCGGGAAATCGACCGGAAAGAAAAATGCCGCGACGGCCAAGAGCGCCAGCGATGCGACCGCGACGCTCGCGTCTGGCGCGGATGCGGGCGGCAATCGCGAGGCTTGAGCGCATGCGCCGGTCGAGCTCATCGGACGCCCGCAAGAAGGACACGCGCGAGAAGATCGAGCTCGGCGGGCTGATCGTGAAGGCGGGGCTGCGCTACGAGAAGCGCGCGCTGCTGCTTGGCCTGCTGATCGACGGGCATCGACGCATCGGAGATGACCAGGCCGAGCGGGCGCGGCTCACGGCGATCGGGGCGGAAGCGTTCGGGCGCGATCATGACTAGAGTGATTTTCGCCCTTGCGCCGGCGGCGCTGATGCTGGCGCTCTGTGTCGGCATGACCGGCATCGAGAGCTGGCTTGCGAGCCTTGCAACTAGCGAGGGCGCACGGCTCATGCTCGGACGGGCCGGGCTTGCCCTGCCCTATGCGTCGGCCGGTTTTGTCGGCGTGATCTTCCTGTTTGCGGCCGCCGGAGCGCACGCGATCCGCGCCGCGGCCTGGAGCGTCGCCGGCGGCGCGACGGCCGTCGTGGCGATCGCCGTGACGCACGAGACCGTCCGCCTGATCGCGCTCGCCGATCGGGTGCCGGCCGGCAGGACGGTGCTCTCCTATTCCGATCCAGGAACAGTCATCGGCGCGACGATCGCGCTGATGTGCGGTGTGTTCGCGCTGCGCGTTGCGATCAAGGGGAATGCCGCTTTTGCGGCAGCCGGTCCCCGCCGCATCCGGGGAAAGCGCGCGATCCACGGCGAGACCGATTGGATGGGAATGGGGGCGGCCGAAAAACTGTTTCCTGAAGCTGGCGGCATCGTGATCGGCGAGCGCTACCGCGTCGATCGCGACCATATCGCAGGCCTCGCCTTCCGCGCCGACAGCCGCGAGACCTGGGGCGCCGGCGGCCGCTCGCCGCTGCTCTGCTTCGACGGCTCGTTCGGCTCCTCGCACGGCATCGTCTTTGCCGGCTCCGGCGGCTTCAAGACCACGTCGCTGACAATTCCCTCCGCCCTTAAATGGGGCGGCGGGCTCGTTGTGCTCGATCCTTCATCGGAGGTCGCGCCGATGGTCATCGGCCACCGGCGCAAGGCCGGTCGCAAGGTGATCGTGCTCGACCCCGCCGATGCCGCGACAGGCTTCAACGCGCTCGACTGGATCGGGCGTTTCGGCAGCACGAAGGAGGAGGACATCGTCGCGGTGGCGACCTGGGTGATGACGGACACGCCGGGCCGAGCCTCGGTGCGCGACGACTTCTTCCGCGCCTCCGCGATGCAGCTTCTCACCGCGCTGATCGCCGACGTCTGCCTGTCCGGTCATACGGAAGGAAGGGACCAGACTCTGAGGCAGGTCCGCACCAACCTGTCGGAGCCGGAGCCGAAGCTGCGCGAGCGCCTGACGAAGATCTACGAGCAGTCCGAATCGGATTTCGTGAAGGAGAACGTTGCGCCTTTCATCGCCATGACGCCGGAGACCTTTTCCGGCGTCTACGCCAATGCGGTGAAGGAGACCCACTGGCTCTCCTATCCGAACTATGCAGCACTCGTCTCCGGCGACAGTTTTACCACGGACGAGCTCGCCGCCGGCGAGACCGATATCTTCATCGCGCTCGACCTCAAGGTGCTGGAGGCGCATCCGGGGCTTGCCCGCGTCATCATCGGCGCGCTGATGAATGCGATCTACAACCGCAATGGCGAGGTGAACGGCCGCACGCTGTTCCTGCTCGACGAGGTCGCCCGGCTGGGTTTCCTGCGCATCCTCGAAACCGCCCGCGATGCCGGCCGCAAATACGGCATCACGATGACGCTGCTCTACCAGTCGATCGGCCAGATGCGCGAGGCCTATGGCGGGCGCGACGCGACCTCGAAATGGTTCGAGAGCGCGTCCTGGATTTCCTTCGCCGCGATCAACGATCCCGAGACCGCCGATTACATCTCGAAGCGCTGCGGCGACACCACGGTGGAGGTTGACCAGCTGAGCCGCTCGTCGCAGATGTCGGGTTCGTCGCGCACGCGCTCCAAGCAGCTGGCGCGCCGGCCGCTGATCCTGCCGCATGAGGTGATGCGTATGCGCGCCGACGAGCAGATCGTGTTCACGGCCGGCAATCCGCCGCTCAGATGCGGGCGCGCCATCTGGTTTCGCCGCGCGGACATGACGGCCTGCGTCGGAGAAAACAGGTTCCACCGGAAGGAGATGGCGCAGTGAAACTTCCCGAGGTCCGATGCCGGGGTTCCCGTCCTCAACAGAGGCAGCAACGGTCCTGCCGAACGCCAACGCCCCGCGAGATGGATCGTCACGCGCATGCGCGGAGACCGTGGAGCGGGCTGCGGGAGCGAGACGAAGACTCGCGAGTAGAGCCAGGTCGCCGCAGGCGGCTCGCCCAAATCCGCTTCGGCCCGTGATCGCCATTGCCGGCCCCTGAGATGCGGGGAAGTTGAACGCTGCCCGTAAGACGATCGAAACCGCAGCCTGCGAAAACTCAGAAGCCCAGCAGGGAGACATGCCCGCGTTGAACACTGTCCTCAGATTCCGCCAGAAGCAACGAACGCACTTCGGGCAGCAGAAGACGTCGGACGGCACACAGCCCGTCTATCGCAAGAGATCACCGCGTCGGAAACCCGGGTCGGCGATCGCGAAGTTGGTCTCGGCGCACTCGTCGCAGCGGCGGTGTTCGGTGCGTATCAGCTCAGCGGAGCGGGTGGGATCGCGGGAATGCCCGCCTTCGTGTCAGCGCCGCAACAGGACTTGCTCTCGGCTTCGTTTCCGATATGCGGCGACGGTCCCCGCGTGACCTGCGTGGTGGATGGCGACACGTTCTGGCATCAGGGTGTGAAGATCAGGATTGCCGACATCGACACGCCGGAGCTGAGCCCGCCGCGCTGCGAGGCAGAGCGGACAAAGGGTGAGGCGGCGAAGCGCAGGTTGCGGGAATTGCTGAATGCAGGAAAGTTCTCATTGGTGGCCGGCTGGCGCGACGAGGATCAACATGGGCGAAAGCTGCGAACCGTGACCAGGAACGGGCATTCGATCGGCCAGAGATTGATCGCAGAGGGCCTTGCACGCCGGTGGGACGGCGGCCGGCGGAACTGGTGCGACTGACGCATCAGCGGCGTGAATCGGTCGGCCGGGATCGATTCAGGAAAGTCGTTGGACGGCGCTTCCAGAGGAAGCGAGACTCGGGCCCATGTCGAGCAAGCAAACCGGACCCGTTCATCTTCGCCGCATCGACCAGAGACAAAACATGCGGCGCTTCTATGTGCTGGCGATCCAGCCAACGCTGTTCGGAGGCGCTTCGCTCATCCGCAACTGGGGCCGCATCGGAACGAACGGCCAGTCGATGGTGCAGACATTCGATCAGTCGGAAGAGGCGGACAGCGCCCTGGTCCGCCTCGAGCGGAGCAAGAGGCGAAGGGGCTACCGCGATGCCCAGCCGCCGGAAGCCTGAGACGCAGCTTCTGGACCCTCTGCGCACTTGGCAGCACATGCCATAAACGACGCGATCGAGCCCGAAGCGGACCAAGCCGTTCGGGCAAGATTAGATCAATGCTTGCGTTGGTTACTTGAGTTCCGCCTTTAGATCCAGCAAGGCAGTTACCGCTGCTCGCGAGAATTTCGGGACGGCAAGAACGAAATTGCTGCTGATGAACCGATAATGTATATAGTTCAACACCGTGTTCTGATCCCAGCAGACCTGCTCCGGCATCTGCAGCGGACGGACGGACATTGATGGCGTAGCGAACTGGCCAGCCGTCGAATCTATCGGGCAAGCTGAGATCCAGGATCCGCATCATCTCCCGGGCTGTCTCGGAAAATTCCGCTTCGGGCAGAAAGATCTGCACGCATGGACCGTAGTCGTGGTCTGCGGACGAGGCCGATCCTGGCCGCCGCGTGGGGCAGTTTGGGAAAATGCTGTTGGAGAATAGGTGCAACGAGGCTTTGGTGGAACCGTTGCGACAAGCCAATGCCAACGCCATGAATCATCGATGAACTCGCAGATATTTGTCCACCCAGAGCGAGCCTCGGCGAACAGGAAGAGCACAGGGGGTTCATTCTCATTCAGCCCTGTGGCACCTTTGCTCACCCGGCCATGCACCGCTTAACGACAAGAGATGCCCGAGATACCCCCGTACGAAGACAGCCCCCCGAATGTCGACGCGATAACCGATTACGACTGGCGCCACAGGATCACTTATCTGCGCCTCTTCGACGCAGCGCGGGACGGGGCCGACTGGCGGGAGGCTGTCGAGATCATTTTTGGGTTCGATGTCGATGCCCACCCGGAGCGCGCCAAACGCATCTATGATAGCCATTTGGCCCGCGCGCGCTGGATGAGCGAAGTTGGTTATCGGTATCTGATCCAAGGCCGTTTTGTGCAGTGACCATAATTCCGGGGAGGCAACGATTTTCACACCGGCATGGGAGGGGCCGCAGCCTTGTTTCTTCGACGGGATCAGACCGGCCGCCGCCTCAACGGACGAATTGAAGTCAATCGGTGCAAATCTGATGAAGGCCGATGAGTGGACGCCTCAGGTCCAGAGGGTGATGAAAAGCGATGGCCCGCTGCCGCCCTTGCCTGGCCGCAACGCGTTTCGCAGGCTTGCCCGATCAGCGATCAGCGTCCCATGATGGAAAGCTTCGACCAGACCGAAGCGGCGATGATCGCCATGGCGAGGCTGCAACTGACAAAGCGGCGACGCGGCTACAGGGAATGAGCCGGCGCAGGAGGACCCGTTGGAGCGATACAGTGCTGGAATTCGCGAATTCCACGGGTTTTCAGTGGATTCACGCAGATGTCAGAGCAGCCAACCCTTTCAGAGGCAGGGTTTCGTTGTCATAGATGATCGCGGCTTTCCAACAGAAGGTATTTTTGATGACAACGACAAACGAAATTGCCGACAAGATCGCATCCGAGCAGAGCCTGACCAAGACTCAGGCCAAGACGATCGTTGAGAGCGTATTCAAGCAGATTGCCGACGCCGCCCAGAGCGGCGCTGAAACCAGCCTGCCCGGCTTTGGCAAGTTTAAGGTGAAAGAGACGCCTGCGCGCGAGGGCCGCAATCCCGCGACGGGCGCGACGATCAAGATCTCCGCGTCGAAGAAGCTGACCTTCACGCCGGCCAAGTCGATCAAGGACGCTCTCAACGGCTGATCCGCTACCAGAGAACGCGACCGAAAGAGGGACTCAAGTTCTCGGACATGGGGTGGTAATCGCCCTTCCGGATATCTGCGATATCAGCCCAGGTCCCGTCGGGGCCAAATGGTCATCTTCGGAATGCAGGCGGCGAGATTTCTTGCTCCTTCCGCCTGCCGGCGTTCGCTTGGGAAAGGGCGAAGGCCCCGCCTTGCGGCGGAGCCCTCGTCGAGGCGATCAGTCCCGGTTGGGGCGAGACCAGATCAGTTGCAGGCCTTCCTCGCCTTCCACCTCGATCAGGGTGGCGTAAATCGGAGCGGGGAAGCTCGGGTCGTCCAGCTTGACCGAGAGGTAGTCGCGCTCGGTTTCCCTGGAGACCTTCTGCCAGGCCGCACCCAGCTCGACATTGCCCGAGAAGATGCGGAAGTGCGGGCCCTTGTCGGAGGGGCTCTCGATGCGAACCAGCTTGGCCTTGACGTTGAGGTTGAGCGTCTTGATCGTGCCCGCAAAACCGTTGCCCGAGGAAGTGAAGGTGCCGATGGTAGCCATGATGTCGTCTCCGTGAGTTTCTCGGGCCGCGACCATCGCGACCTCGATGGCGGTCGACAGACCGGAGGCGATCGGCCCGCACCCCGCAGGGGACGCAACGCAGTGGAGGGCAGCCAGGGCAAGGCTTTCTTGTTCCGCGCGGAATGGCGGCGCAGCCGTCAGGGGAAGAAAGTCGCGACCGGCTGTTGCGGGTTTGAGAACGAGGCGTAGCGAAGCGAAGACGGCCTTCGGTCAGACCAGCCACATCGAGGACGCAGGTGGTGCGCCCTTCCATGAAACCGCCGGCCAGACGACAGGCGAACCCGATCGGCATGATCAGCGCAACCGCGGCCACGGTGAGGCGTCATCAAACACGTCCCTCCCCGTCAGGCGCGATCGCATAACGACAGACCGTCCAACCGGAAAGGGGACGCCACCGCCGCCTCCTATCCGGTCAAAAGACGACCGGCCGACTGGCGAAAGTCCCGGGTCCGGCGTCTGCCCCTTCAAGATGGATGGCCGCTACACGGTCATGGAAATACCCATCTCGGGCTGGTCGGCACCGCCGGCTGATCTGACTCGGCCCGCTGGGCAACTAACTTACCGTGCCATGGCGGGTCTTCAGCCTGGCTGCAGGGCGCCGGTGCGCTGAAGCCACCGAGGTGTGCCAGGCGGGACTATTACAGACCGCACATGCCCTCGCATTCATTCGGCCAGAGGTCGAGCTGGCCGTGGTCGGCCGCTGTAGACAAAATCGGCTTCATCGAGGGGAACGCCGGAGCGATGCAGGAAGACCTCGCCGCGTATGCTATGCCACGCAGGCCGGTGCGGATCGCCCGATCCACCTCCACGGCATCGTCCCACGCCGCCCGGTCGTTGTTCCGCATGGATCGCCATATGGCGTCACTGTGGAAGGGGCAGCCGATGCACGCGCTCTTCGGCGGTTTCGGATAGCCATGGCTTTTCAGCCAATCGAGACAGTCCTTCCGGGTCATGCGGCTCTCGATGAGCGGAAAGCGGTTAAGTTGCCACGCTGCCCGGCTCGGCTTCATGCGCACCACCTCGTCCATCGAGATGCCCAGCCACTGGTGAACGACGGGGTATGTCGGGGAGCGTTTGCGCGTGAGACCAGCCAGTTCCCGCACCTTGCGGCGGATCGGTTCGATCTTGCTGGTGGTTGTGCATTGTCGCCGTATCATGCCGATCGAGATATTACCGCGGCGGTCGACGGTGCGGGTGAAAGCCGGGATCGACGCCCATCTCTTGCCATTGCCAGCGGCAATCAGGCTCTCCCGAAGATTGGGGGCCGACACGAGATGCACCGGGAACGGCAGGACGTTCGGCGACATCAGCCAGCGCAGATGCTCGTAGACTGCGGCAGGCTCTCAGCCGGTATCGGCGAAGATTGCACAATCTAATGGGCCGAAATGCCCATGGGCGGCCATCAGCGCGAGCGTGGTGGACTGGACCCCTGCCCCGAGGCTGAGCACACGAAGGCGGATGGGGGATGGCTCCGCGCCACCCCCGGCAACGATCGGAGAATGCAACATCATGCAGCCTCCGTGATCTGTGTCGCATTCGGCTGGAGATCATGCAGATAGTTGACCGCACGCTGGGCATGGGCCGCCGCGGCAAAGATGAATCGCTTCTCATTCCTGAGAATTTCGAGCCAGCTTGCCAGGTAGCTGGCATGATCCGGCCGCGGCTCGAGCTCTGGCACGATGCCGAGGTCAGCTGCTAAAAAGCAGCCGCCGAGGTCGGCCACGAGCTCTTCGTGGGCCCGGAACTCGCGATCCTTGTGGTAACGGGAGAGGTTGCGATCAAGCCGCTTTTCCGCCCCGACCCAATGGGTCATTTCGTGTCCGAGGCTCGCATAGTAGCCGGGCCCGTCGCGGAAACTCTCGAACGGCGGCATTTGCACAACATCGAGAGCCGGATTGAAATACGCTTTGTCGCCACCGTGGCGGATGACGGCCCCGGTATTTGCGAAGAAGGCATCCGCATGTTCGATCCGCTCCACCGGATCGGAAACCGGCGCGGGATTGCCGTAGTACTGCGCGGGCAAGCCTTCGATCTGGTCGGCACAAAACACCGTATAGGCCTTGAGGAACGGGATCCCGCGCTCGACCTCTTCGCCATGCGCATCGGTTTCGGTGCGTACGATGCGGCTGGCATAGACAACCATCGAGCCGGTCTCGCCTTTGCGGACGTGACCGCCCAGCTCGACGCTTTGCTTGAACGTCATCCAAGTCGGGGAAACAAAACCCCTCGAAACCGCCTCCGACCAGAGAAGCAGGGTATTGATCCCCTGATAGGGCAATCCATTGTGGCGCAGCGGGCGCGTGATACGCCCCGTGGTATTCGCCGCGCTCCACGGCTTCACCCACGGACGCACGCCCTTTTCCAGCTCCGCGACGATGCGGTCGGTGATCTTCGCGTAGATATCGACGCGGGATTTGTTGCTCTTCCTGTCCATCTTCCGGACCTCCATTCGAGGCCGCGCCAATCGCGGCCGTCACGAGGTCCGACAGCGCAGGACCGCAGGCCCGCGAACCCGCCGAAGAGCAATCGGAAGGAAGGGACACGTCGCTAAAGGGCCGGAACGTTAGTGGAGGACGGCGAAGCCGTTTCGCGGAACGAGGACCGGAGCAGGACCAACATTCGTGACGACCGCGGCTGGCACGGCCGCATCAGGTGGTCTGCCTGCTTTTTCTCATCTATTGCTTTTTGGGCTCAACGTGCCTGCAGCGAATCGGGTGCCAGGCGCAGCAATGTTGATCAGGCTGGATACCGCGTGAGAGCTTTTGAACGACCGCTATTCATCGCATTTTCGTGCGCTTCTTTCTTCATCGTTGGTGTCGGAATCGTTCTGCCTGCCTGGATAGCTTTCCATGGTGGCGGCTCTCGACTGGTGGGACTGGTGTTGCTTTCATCCAGCGTAGCGGGTCTGTTGCTTGCGCCGGTCGCGGGTCATCTGGTCGATCGGCACGATCGGCGGACCGTGACGGTGGCGGGGCAGATGATCAGGGCCTTAGGGCTGTTCCTTCTCGCTCCCACCGGAATTGTCGCAGAATCTCTGTCGCCAGTGCTTCTCATCGTTTCCGGCGTATTGGGAGCCTTCGGGTTCGCGCTTTTGGCGGGATCGCTGAGTGGTATTTTGCAGGCGATTGTCCCAGAAGCGCAGCGCATGGGATTCGCCCTTCGGCTCTCCCTGTTTAACCAGGCTGGCATAGCGATCGGAACAGGTGCTGCTGGACTTGCCATCGACAGGCTCGGCAGTCCCATGGCTGCCCTGTTGTTCGCTCTGCTGGCGCTGGCCTGTCTTCCCATGCTGAAGATGATCACGTCGCATAGCGGCAATGTTCAATCGTCGCAGCGGCTCAGCCCCATTCCCGCTTCGAGGCAGGCGCTGAGCTATTTGCTCAACAACCCCCACAGCCTCTCGGCGGCGGTAACTGTCGGCCTGGCCTTTGCCGTGATCCAGATCACCAATCTGCTCCTTCCAGGTTTTGTGACCCGATCACTCAGCGGAGACAGCGGACTGTTCGGCCTGCTCGAAATGACAGCCGCTGTCGCCGGAATGCTCGCGTTGGCGGTTGTCGGCATTCCATCAATTGCCGAACGCCTCAGAAATCTTACGCCGACAATCCTGACTGCCGCGGGCGCCTCCCTGATTCTGTTCTCCCTGGCTACAAGTCCGGCAGTCGCCGTTGTTCTTTATTGCGTGGCCGGCATGCTCTGGAACGTGGCCCGAGCGGCAGCCAATGGCCATCTTCTGACAGTCGTGGACACCGCGATGATCGGCCGCGTGCAGGCCTTCACGACCCTGCTTACGAGTGGGTTTGGCCTTGCCATATATCTGCTGCCGACAATGGTGCCCGGAGCCTCCGAGGCAACCCTCTACATGGTGTGCGGCTTCGCCATTGCCGTCTGCGTTGGCGGCTTGTCCCTGTGGAGCAAAGCTCATGAGTCGCGCTAATTCTGGGACTCGCTACGTCACATGAGTTGTCCAAAACCCGTCGTACGAAGACGGCCGGGCGGAGCCGAAGCTCCGCCCGGTGGGCAGTTAGCCCAGAGCAGCCATCTGGAGATCGGCCGCCTGTCGGCTGACGCCCTGGCCGGGGTTCTCGACCTGTCGCGCGTAGGGCCTCCAGCTCTCGCCGACGATGTGCTCGTAGGCGGCAACGGCGCCCTCGGCCGCCATGCGCAACGCGTGGGCTTGAAGGCCCATGTCGGCGGCGAACTCGCGCTTGCGCTGTGCATTGCTGTCGAAACCGACAGGACCGTCGAGGTCCTCGTCGCGGGTGTCGTTGGCGAGCCTGGCTGTGGCGTCCTTGGCCTCGGTGACGGCCTTCGAGTAGAACTGGCCTGCTCCATAGGCGGAGCCGACGTAGGAGCCGACGATCCTCTGCAGGTGGATCTGCATCGCCTTGTCGGAAAGTCCCTCGGAGAGTGTGTCGGCGCCATCGATCAGGCTGCGCTCGTGGAATTCGCGTATGCCGTCGCTGTCGAGGACGGGAAGGCCGAAGCTTTCGGAGATCAGCGTGGCCTGATGGCCGTCCGGGCAGCAGAGCCGGACCATTTCCAGTGTCGTGCCCTTGCGGAGCTGGACGACGCGGGCCTTGGTCCTGGTGGAGCGGGTTGAACTGGACATTGAGCTTTCCTTTCTAGCGATGCCCTTCAGGTGATCCGGCCCTTGCCGGTCTTCCCTGCGGGTGCGGTCGAAAGGAACCGGCGGAAGCTGGACGCTTCAGGGTCCGGGACCTGCCAGGCGAGCGAGGTCGGCTTGCGGAAAAGCGGGGGCCAGTCCTTCACTGGCCTTGCGCAGGACGCGGGCCGGCCTTGCCGAGATCGGCGGGTTCCGGCCGCTCCGCGGCGCGATAGCGGCCTTGAAGGGGCCAGCCGCCGGTTCAGACCGCAGCAAACCCGCCGGAAAGACCGGCCAGGGATGAAGCCGGACATCGGCATGCGGGAGGAAATCCACTGTTCAATTCCCGCCGCCACACGATCCGCCTGCCCGCCAAGCTTCGCGAGGGACGGCGTTTGAACTGCGGCTGCTGCCGGAATCGGAAAAAGTGCGCCGGTCCGCCGCTGCGGATCAGATCTTTGGCCTGCTCCCACGTCGGGCTGACAACGCACTGTATTCAATGCCGCGGCAATGACAGATCAGAACGACGACTACGTCTATGACGACGCGACAGGGGAAGGCGACCAGCGTCGGAGATGGCTGCCATTGCAGCTACTGCCGGATGCATCGAAGTGCGCGATGCCGCCGGCAAGGTGCTGGCCGACGGCGACTCCGTCGCCCTCGTCAAGGACCTCAAGGTCAAAGGCGCCGGGCAGAGCCTGAAGCAGCGCACGGTGATCAAGTCGATCCGCCTCACCGACAATCCCGACGAAATCGACTGCCGGCATGACGCGATCAAGGGGCTGGTGTTGCGAACCGAATTCGTACGCAAGCGCTGACCAGGCCGCAGTATCAGGCACGCAGCAGGTCCGGCGGGATTCTGTCACGCAGTGCTGCGATTGCAGCGTCCTGCCTTGCCAGTTTGCGAGATAGCGCATCGATCTCGTGCTGCCTTTCCTGTGTGATCGCGGCAAGGTTCGATCGATACCGTTCCAGAAAGGTCCTGGCATCGGCAGGTTTCAGGCGTTGGTGGCCGGTACGCTGGGGCTTGAGCTGCGGAATGATCGCCGTCATCCGCCTTATGATCTGCCGGTCGATCATATCAAGCTGGCGCTGTGTCTGGCGCCGTGCCTCCTCCATGCGAAAGAGTTGCGCGCGGCGATCGGGGACAGACATTATGTGTCCCTCCTCTGCCAATTCATAAAGCTCGATGGCCCGCATAGATACGATGGCGCGCAACATCGATGACGAATCCAAAGCGGCCGACATGGTATTCGTCGCTCGGAACGAGAAAGCGACGTTCCTCCTTGCCCGGTCCACGCTCGCCGCCAGGGGTCGCGATAACCTCGGTGAAACCGGCCTGGTGCTCGCAACGGATCGCCGACACCACGACCCAGTCATCGGTGTGCTTCTCGACAAATGCCCGCTCGTCCTTTTTCTCGGATTGGCCGGGTTCGAGCACCCTCCCGTGGATCGCCTCCCAGGCGTCCGGATACCAGTCGCGCATCGTCTTTTCCGCACACGCCTTCTCGAAGTCCGTGAAGAGCTGCGGGAAGGCTTGGGCGACGGCCGCCCAATGGCAGTCCTCTTCATACCAGCCGCCATCGGCACGGAGCATGTCATCGACTTCGCGATTTCGCTCCGCCGACAGATGGAACCCGCCATGGCCTGCGGTTGAGTGAGCCACGACGCCCTCGGCGTAGACGGTCGCTCCCTGCGACGTTCCCCATGGCGTGTGGGCGCGGGAATGGATTTCGCGACGGCCGAGCGCTACGCGCTGCTGCTGGTGGAGAGCGTTCTCCTCGACATGCGCGCGAAACGCCGCCTCGTCGGCAAGCTCGCCGGCATGGCCGTAGAAATCGCTGCGCGTCCATTCGGCCATGGGCCGGCGGATACGCCAGCCTGTGACAAGATAGTGCCGGCCGTTCCGGGCCGGAACCATGGCGAACGCCGTTTCACCGACAAGCGCAACGGGATAGCCGTCGGCGCTGCGGCCAAAACAAACCCCCGGATAACCGGGGGCCTCGTCGTCTGGTATCCGGGGAGTGGCCGCGCTCATGCCGCCGCCCTCCCCTCGACGGTATCCGCGGCCACGGCATCGGCCGTCACCTCTTGCAGAACGGCTCGCAGGTAGCCGTGCTGCGTCAGCCATTCCTCGGCATCCGCACGATGGCTGGCGAGATAGACCAATTCGGCGTCTTCGCCGTCGCGGTCGAGCACCAGGACCGAGCCGATAGCGGGCCGCTCCTTGACCGCGAAGTTGAGATCGCTGGTCACCGAAAAGCTTTGGTGAACGCGCAGGACGATGGTGCCCTGACTGCCATAGTCACCCTTGTGCAGGGTAATGGACGCCGGCAACGTGGTGTTGCCGACGCGGGTTTCAGCCTGCTTGCGGATCAGCCGGCCGCCGCTGTTGCGGTTCTCCCAGGCGGCGAGCTTCTTGCGATGCCGCTCGGGCGGGCGTGGTGTTCCATCGCGATAAGTTACGATCGAACCGAGTGGAACGAGGTCATAGATCAATTGAGCCGACATGGTGGGGTCTCCGGTGTTTAGGGTGAAAACGAAACCGCCGCCGGCGAGGTCACCGGCGGCGGTAATGCGATCGGAAGGAAGAAGGCGCGCGCTGCTACTCGGCGGCCTCGCGGAAGCCTTCAGCGTCATCGTCGCCGGCATAGTCGTGCGGCGGCTCGACGATCGCATCGCCGTCGAGCTGGTCCTGGTGCTCCGGCGTGCCGTCGTCCTCAGGCTGTTGCCTGGCCTCGTTCATCTTCAGCCAGGAGGTCAGCTTTTCCGGAGTGGGTGCAAACAGCGCCGACGGGTGGACGAAGCGGCCTTCCTTGAAATGCTCGACCAGGGCCGCCCGGGTGTCCTTGACCTTCTGACGGGGCAGGACGGATGTATCCGCGCAGGCGGCTTCCAATGCCTGCCGCGACAGGCATGACAGGAAGTCCTCCGTCCCCATGTTGGCTAAGAAGTTGTCGGCGGCGATGACGTCGCCGGCGACACGGGCGACAACGCCGCTGTTCGAGCGATTCTCCCTGCAGGACAGAACGTCGATCAGCAAGGACCGCACGGCAATGCGCAGCGTGTCCATGTCGAACGCGAGCTTGCCCTCCGGGTCAAACAGGCGCGCGGCATGTTCGCCGAGGCCTGCGGCCCCGTAATGGGAGATGTCGCGGGCACCAGATGCCACCGTCACATTCTGGCCGGCGAAGGCGAGGACGAGCAGCGCCATCAGCGTGTCGTCCTCGATCGGTGCGCGCGACAGCGCCTCGTGCAGCGCGTCGGTACGCAGGTCGCCGATCATCTCTATGCCTTTGCGCGTCACGTCCGGACGCGGCTTTGCCGCAACGACGACATCATCGCCATCGGCCTCAACATCAGCGCCATTCTTGCCCTTGGGCTTTTTGGCCGCCGGCATGCGGTACGCAACCGACTGCACCTTGCCGTCGCGGTCGAGATACACGGCGGTGTGATCGGACTTCGACGGCTTGCCGTACACACGCTCGGCCTTGGGCGGCAGCTTCGGCTCGCCCCACTGACCGGCTTCCACGATCACGCCACACTTGGGCAGAGTGTTTGCCATCCACTCCTGCTGCGCGCCAAGAAAGGCCTCGACATCCGTCGTATAGCGGCTGTCCTCGTCGGCCGGCGCGAACAGGTCCTCGACCCAGGCAATGCCGTAGGAGTGAGCGAGATCGTCACCAAAGCTGGCGTCGCGCGCGTACATGCGGCGCTTCGTCAGGCCCTGCGCCACGCTCCACCACGACACCTGGGGATCGGCCTTGGACGGCTTGTGCTTCTTCCAGACCTCCTTCTGCTCATCAAGCGAAGCCGATGCGATGGTGCGCAACTGCTGCTCGTTGGGCATGTCGCCCTTGGCCATCTGGTCCAACATGGCCGGCAGAACGTTGGCGAGCAGGCGCAGCTTCCTGATCTGGCGGACGGGAAGCGCTAAAGCGAGGGCGATCGCTTCCTCGGTCCAGCCGAGCGCGACCAGCCGTTCGATCGCGCGCCATTGGTCGACAGGATTGAGCTGCTCATGCGCCAGCGTCTCGGCCAGCGACCGCATTGCACCACCATCCTCGGCGCGATCGATCACCAGCACGGCGATCTCTTCCAAACCCGCGGCAATCGCCTGCCTCACACGACGATGTCCGGCATCGATGACATAGCCGTTGCCGCCATCCGCTTCCGGCGCCACGACAGGTGGCTGCACGATGCCGACGGCGCGAATGGTAGCCAGCAGCAGCGCGTCGGCCTGCGGGCTGGACTTCGAGCGTCGCGCCTTGTCAGGGTTATCCTTCAGCGCACGCGGATCGACAAACTTCAGTTCCATGGAGATGCTCCTTCAAGGGGGTTTGCGGACACCGCCGTTCGCGGGTCCTTCCTCGTCTTCTTCCCGAAGACATCCCCCGGCCCGCGGAGCGGACGGGCCGGTGCAACTGCGGCCGAGCATCCCTGCCGGGCAGATCAAGCGGGGCTCTTGAGCCCTGCGCAGAGCGATCGGCCGGGATCGCGAGCGGCGCGGTTGAGCGCCAGCGTCAGCGGCCCGCCCGATCTGCGATCAAGCCTTTCTTACCTTCCCCTATTTTCCAGTCGCAAATATGTGAAGCTCCGGATCAGACAGCGGCGCAGAGCACTGGGCGACGCGCACGTCGGGCCCGCATCACCCCCGGACAGCCGTATTGCGAATGGCCAGTGTTGCGTTGGCGACCCTGGCGCCTCGTCTGATCGATCCTGACCCGACAAAAGAAGCGTGTAGGGGCCGTGGTGCGTGCGGTGCGCGAGCGTGCAATAGCAGCGGTGATCACGCAGCCAACGCCGTCATACCGTCGGCAGGATCGAGCCGCCGAGAGGGATTTCGCGGTTCAAGCGTTAAAAACCGCTGATTTCATGCGTTTAAGGAAGTCATTCCGGAAAAAATTCTAAACGGGACTGCTATATTCGCAACTCACCATTTATCTCCCATTGCCCTCCCAAATTTAATGGATCGTCATGAACGCGGAACTGAAATCCAAATCGGAACTGACGCGGGCCACGATCATGCTTTCCGTAGGTATGGCGCTGTCAGGAACGGCAGGGCTTTTTTCCGTCTCAACCGGCCAACCGACCTTCAACGTGGTGTTTTTCCGCTGCCTGTTCGGAGCAGCGGCGCTTACCGGATGGGTTTGCCTCAGAGGCGGTTGGAAAGACTTGTTCTCCATCGAGCGCAAGCTGTGGCCGCTCGTGCTGGTGAGTGGTGTTTGTCTCGTGATCAATTGGCTGGCTCTGTTCGAGGCATTCCATCGGACCTCGATCGGGTTCGCAACGATCATCTATCATTTGCAACCCTTTTGGATCGTGCTCGCCGGCGGCCTACTGCTCGGAGAAGCACTGTCACGGCACAAGATCGCGTGGCTATGGCTTGCGTTCGTCGGGCTGGTTTTCACCATCTTGCCAAAGCTTGGGGACATGCAGACCGACCGGAATTGGTTGATCGGTGTTGGCCTCGCGCTCGTTGCTTCACTTTTCTATGCCGCCACGACGCTAACAACACGCGCGGTCAAGGGGGGAGTGAAACCGGACGTGCTCAGCACGGTTCACTGCCTGATCGGATGCATCGCCTTCGTACCGTTTCTCGATGTAGCGACCCTCCAGGGTGGTGACGCCCGCATGTGGGGCTGGCTCGCCGGGCTTGGCGTGATTCATACTGGTATCGTCTACGTGCTGCTGTATTCGTCTTATCCCAAAGTGCCAACTACGGTCATTGCAGCCGCGGCGTTTCTTAACCCCGCTGCTGCCCTGATATCCGACTTCCTCGCCTTCGGTCGTTCAATCACCGCAATGCAAGGGGTTGGCCTGGGGTTGATTTTGCTCGCTGGGCTTGGTGTAAATCTGGGGTGGCCTTTTTTCTTCGGCAAGCTGCGCGTTTCGCCTCGGAACTTCTGAGCTTCGCGAGATGTACTACCGTCCGGATTGTAACACTTCTCGGCTATGCACGCGTCTCGAAAACCGACGGCAGCCAGATGAACCATGACCTTCAGCGCGACGCACTGGTGAAGGCTGACATCAACCTTGAAACCATGCCGAACACTCCCGCGAGTTGACCGAGCAACTGTGTCAGCAGGTGTTCCAGTTTGATCGCGCCTCGCTGGCATTTAATGTGAGCACGCGGCTGTCGTTTGCGAGCAGACCGGATGTTTGCGAGCACATTGGCACATAGCGTGAGCAGAGGCCTCTCTCCGTTGTCAGATAATCTGAGCAGAAAGCGCCGATGATTGCGAGCCGGAGCCGTTAAGTTGGCAAGCGGCTACAGGTAGCCTGTGTCGAGCCTGCTATGCGGCTGCACGCTGATCCTGGCCATCAATCGAAGACGCAAGATCGGTTTCGATTTCCGCAAGCTGCCGGCGCTTCTGAGCCAGTTCACCGGAGAATCCGAACTCGCCGCCCTCGCGCGAGCGATATGAGGTGAGCCTGCGCTCGGCATCCTCAAGACGCTGGCGGTATCGTTCCCGCTCGCCCTCGAAGCCGGCCAAGGCATGCTCGAGCCGAGCGATGGCGCCAAGCGGCGCGGTGGTGACGGGGAGCTCGATTTCATAATCGGCGCCGGTACGCATCAGCATGGTGGCATAGCGGTAGTCGTCCTTGCCGAACCGCTCGCCGGAATATTGGAAATCGAACCCGCCGATGGAGGCGATAGTGGTTTCGCCTTGCTGCTGAAGCTGCACGAGAGTCAGGATTTCCTTCATCAGCGCACGACCGGCGAGCTTACGCTCGGTGAACACGTCGCCCCCGACGACCATGCTGAACCCATCACCGGTCGTCGGCACGAGGCGCTCGATATCCTGCCCGACCTCGCTGAGGCGCCGGGTCGAGCATTCGATATCCCGCTCGGCATCGCGGATCTGCCGTCGAACGGCGTGCTCGTCATCAATGTGGGCCGCGCGAAGGCGCTCCAGACGGGCAATGTCTGCCTCCAGACCTGCCTTCTGCATCAGACGAGAATCGCCCGAGGCGATCGCTTTGGCCATCGCGAACTGGTTGGCCTGCCCCTCACCCATATCCTCCAACCGTCGGATGGACGTGTCTCCGGAAAGGGCGGCCGCGATGAACCGGGCCTTGCGCTCATTGTTCTGCCACATCTGCGCGTCCATCGATCCTTCCGTGGCGTAGGCGAAGATATCGACGACATCGTGCTGGTTGCCCTGCCGCAGGATACGGCCTTCGCGCTGCTCGATCTGGGAGGGAAGCCACGGCACGTCGAGATGATGCAGTGCCTTGAGGCGCAGCTGCGCGTTGACGCCGGTGCCCATCGTGTCGGAGGAGCCGACCAGGAACCGGACCTTGCCGGCCCGCACATCACCGAACAGGCGCTGCTTGGCCTCGGATTTCTTGAAGTCCTGCATGAAGGCAATTTGCGATGCCGGAACGCCCCTGCGGATCAGTTCATCCCTGATCCAGCGATAGGCCGAGAAGCCTCTGGTCTTCTCGACGCCGATCGTGCCGAGATCGGAGAAGATCATCTGCGCTGCGCCCGCAAGCTCGAACGGCTTGCCGTCGGCGCGGATATAGCTGCTTTGCGCTGTTTCCTGCCAGATACGGAAGACATTGCTGATGAGAGCGTTGAGCTTGTTCTCCGGCTCATCGTCATTGTCCGGATCGACCAGGCGCAGGTCGATCGCGGCGTGCCGGCCATCGGTGATAACCGAGAGCAGGATGTCGTCACCAGGTTCTGCCGGACGGTCGCGTTCCTCGATGGCCTTGATGCGGGCGTCGAGCACCATCTGGTAGCGCTTGAAGGCCGCAGACGGCTTGGCGGTGATGATCTGACGTGCGCCGGTCGAAAGCGCCGGCACCTTCACATATGCCCGAAGATCTCCCGGCATCACCACATCCGCGAAGGAGCGGAACATTGCGATCAGCTCCGGCACGTTGACGAAAGTGGCGAAGCGCGTCACCGGCTTGTATTTGCCGGATGGCTGCAATTCGAGTTCGGTCGTGACGTCGCCGAAGGTCGAAGCCCAGGCGTCGAACTCGTGCAGGCCGCGCTGAAGCAGCGCCTCGTAACCGAGATAGCGCTGCACCGAGAACATCTCGCCAAGCGTATTGGTGATCGGCGTGCCGGAAGCCAGCACGAGCGCCCGGCCCGGGTTCTTCGTCTCGATGAAGCGGCACTTCACATAGAGGTCCCAGGCGCGCTGCGAGCCGTTTGGGTCGACGCCCTTGAGCGTCGACATATTGGTGGCGAAGCTGAGCTTCCGGAACTCCTGGGCTTCGTCGACGATGATCTGGTCGACGCCGATCTCGGAGATGGTCAGCAGGTCGTCCTTACGGGTCGCCAAGGATTCCAGCCGTTCCTTGAGACCCTCCTTCAGCCGCTCGAGCCGCTTGCGCGAGACGCGATCGTCGCTCTCGACCTTGGTCAGCAGGGTCTCGTACAGCTCCAGCTCGTCCTGGATCATCTGCTGCTCGAAGGCCGACGGCACGCCGATGAAGCGGAAGGCCGAATGCGTGATAATGATCGCATCCCAATTGGCGGTCGCGGCTCGCGACAGGAAACGGTGGCGCTTGTCCTTGGAAAAATTTGTCTCATCGGCCACGAGGATTCGCGCGGTCGGATAGAGCGCCAGAAATTCGCGGGCCGCCTGTGCAAGGCAATGGCCGGGAACGACCAACATCGCCTTGGCGATCAAGCCGAGCCGGCGCTGCTCCATGACGGCCGCGGCAATCGTCATAGTCTTGCCGGCGCCGACGGCATGGGCAAGGTAGGTCGAGCCGGCCGAGACGATGCGCCAGATGCCGCGCTTTTGGTGCCCGTAAAGAGAAAAGGCGCCGGAGGCGCCTGGAAGTTGCAGGTGATCCCCATTGAACCTTCGGGGGGCGATGTTGTTGAAGCGGTCATTATAGACCCGCGCCAGCCGGTCGGTCCGGTCGGGATCGGACCAGACCCAGTTCTGGAAAGCGGTCTTGATCTTCTGCAGCTTTTCCTTGGCGGCTTCCGTGTCCACAACATTGAGCAGGCGCTTTTCAGCATGGCCCTCCTTCACCGTATCGAAGATCTGCGGCACCCGGCTGTTCAGTGCGTCGGCTATGAGCTCGCCGGCATGACGGCGATCGGTGCCCCATTCGGACGTGCCGGCCGCCATCCATCCCAATTGCCGCGCCTCGACGGTCCACGATGCCAGCTCCGGCATATGATGGATCCTGATCTCGGCACCCGTCGTCTCCTTGACGAAGGCGACGACGTCGGCGGCTGGAATCCATGGCGCGCCGAGACGCGCGGTGATATCCGAGGGACGAAGATCGGCCGGCTGCACGCCCTGCAGCGCCGTGACGTTGCGCTCATAGGCGAAATCGAGTGCGGCAGCGGCTTCTGCGGCCTTGAGCTTGTCGCGGACCTGACCGGAGAGATAGGCGTCGGCCGTTTGCCAGGAGCCGGTCTCGGGATCACGAAAGAGGGCGCCACCCAGCTCGCCAATGACGTCGTCGACATCCTCATGCAGCAATTCGGCGATGTGTTCGATGTCAATATGGCCGCGTTCGTTGAGCACGACGGCAAGCGCATCGGCAGCGCTTGTGATGATGGGTGCTGCGGGCGGCGCGATGACGCGCTCGGTGAAAATCGGACCCGGCCGGGCGGTATTGGTTTCGAGGTCGTAGTCCTCGATAGAAGCCACCAGCCAGCAATCCGGATCGTCCAGAAACGGTTGCAGGTTGGGGCGGCGATGTGTTTCGCGCACTTCACCGGTTTCGGCATCCTCACTCACCGACACGGTAGTGAAGTTGATGGGCCCGAAGTCGCGCACAAAATTCGACCAGGCGATGCGCAGCCTGACTTGGGCCGGCTTCCACGGCCGGTCGAACTCCTGCGCCTTCAGGACTTCGCGCACCGCGTCGCGGATCGGGATCAGCTTCCTGATGATGCGGGCATGCTTTTCGGGGATGCCTTCGGTGCTGCGGCCCTTGCGGACCTTCACCACGACCGGTTCGGCGTCGATGATCTGCATCAGGCCTCGACTGTTGTCGAAGAAGAAACTGCCCTCGCGCACGCCGGCGCCTTCCGGCAGGGCATCGACGACGTCGGCACTGTCCTCGGCGTCACGATCAATCTCGTCCGGCTCGCCGTCATAAATGGCTTGCGGAAGGAGGGAGATCGCAGCCGTGAGCGCCCGCTCCAGATCGACACCGGGATGAGGCAGGCAGGAATAGGCCTCGCCGTAAGGCCCCGAGACAGTGGCGTGCGTGCCGAGCACGAAATCCGGGTGGCGCGCAAACCAGCGGTTCACGCGGATCGCGCCTTCATCCTCCGCCGCCTGGCGGACTTCCTCGATGTCGAGCCAGGAGAGATCACCTTCGGGCTCGGTGACCTTGCGCCTGCGGAAAAACAGGATGTCGACCACGACGTCCGTGCCGGCGTCGGCGCGGAAGCTGCCTGCGGGCAGACGGATGGCGGCCATCAGGTCGGCCGTTTTGGCGATATGCTCACGCGCAGAGGAATCCGCCTTGTCCAAAGTGCCGGAGCTGGTGACGAAGGCGGCGAAAGCGCCCGGCTTCAACAGGTCGACGGACCGGGCGATGAAATAGTCGTGCAGGCGCAGGGCGAGCGAACGATAGGCCCGGTCGGAGCGCACCGTGCGATCGGAAAATGGCGGGTTGCCGATGGCGAGGTCGAAACTCGCCGGCAGCTCCGTGCGGGCGAAGTCGCCAGTGACGATACGCGCGCGCGGCTGCAACAGCCTTGCGATGCGTGCCGTGACCGGATCGAGTTCGATCCCGGTGACCTGTGACACATCGCGTAGCGCTTCGGGCATCAGCGCCGGAAACAGGCCCGTGCCAATGCCTGGCTCGAGCACACGGCCGCCACGCCAGCCGAGCCGCTGCAGGCCTGACCAGATCGCGCGGACGATGAAGTCCGGCGTGAAGTGGGCATACTGGGTGCAGCGGGCGAGCGAGGCGTAGTCGACCTCGCCGACGGCATCCTCCAGCGAAGAGCCGATCTCGTCCCAACCTTCTCGAAAATCGATCTCGCCGGGACGCTTGAAGACGCCATTGGCAAGGTCGGACGCGCCGAAGCCGGTAAAGCGGATCAGCCGCTCCTGCTCCTCGTACGTGGCCGGGCGATCGTCCGCCTCGATCCCGGCGGCGAGCCGGATCGCCGCGATATTGTCGCGCGCGCGCTCCTTCCAGCCGCGCGCCAGGCCACGGCTACCAGCGAGATGGAAGTTCGGCCCGCGCGCCCGGCAGGCCGTTGATGGCCGCTGTGCGACTGCCGCGACCGGCATCGCGGGCGCCGGCGACGACGGATCGGGATCGTCGTCACCGTCGGGCTCGACAGCGTCGCCAAAGGCCGTCACGCCGAGACCGAGGCCGGACGACAACGCGGTGTTGCCGAAAAGGTCAATGGTGAAAGGATCGTCATGCGACATGGCTGGATCTCCTGAATGAGGGCGCACGTCGCCGTTCCGCGGGATGACTCCAGCCGGCCGGACGTGCGCGGAATATGGGGGATTGGGATGTTGGACGGCCGCCGGACTGCGCCCGTCGACGGATTGCTAGTCTCGCTCGATCACGAAGAGCTGCATCGAGTCATGTAGGAACGCGATACGCAGATGCGTGCAGCCGGGACTGGCTGCGATCAGGGCCTCAAGGCCTTCGGCGTCGAGGAAATCCACGCCGTCATCGCCGCCGAACGTCCGGCGTTTGACCTCGAACCAGTCGTCGTTCTTGCGCGGATCGCATTCCTCGGCGTAGGCGACGAGCGGCTTCGCCCCCTTGGCGAGTTCGCCGTTGGAGCATAGGTAGACGCCGTGGTCTCCGACGAGCCAGAGGCCGGGCTTGCGGCTGTCGGCGGCGGATAGTCCGAGGTGGGGATCGCGGAAGCCGCCATTGGCTTCAGCGTCGGCAATGCCGCGAGCGATGACCTCGCGGAGGGCGGAGATGGTGAAGGTCAACATCATCTCACGCCTCCGTCACGCCGCGATCGCGTCTGGGAGATGGCGCAGATGCACGGGCAGCTTCGCCACGATCTCCGCATCCGTAAGGTCGTCCAGCAGCTTCAGCGTGGTGCCATGTCGGCCCCCATAAAACATCACCGTGCGCCTGCCGCGGTCGCGTTCCGGCCAGCGCTCACCGGCGTAGCCGCGATAGGCGTCGTGGGTGCTCGACCAGATGTGCTCCAGACGCTCCTCGCGGGTCATCGCCCGAACGGGACGGGTTTCGCGTTCCACGATCGCATCGCGCATCCGCTCAGGCGCGCCCTTGTCGAGCAGGTCGCAATAGCCGTGGAAATACCGCATGCGGCCATCGATGTTCAGCGCGCAGAAGATGCTGGTGATGCGGTCGGTGAGAAACTCACGCAGCGCGAACATCTCGCCTCGCATCCAGAGCGGCGGCAGGATCTCGAACATGTAATCGTGCTCGGCCTGTGAGATCTCGAACCATTCGCCGCCGTACAACGCACTGGCATCGTCCTGGAAACGATCAGGACGTTGAGCGTGGCGATCGAACATGCGAAACATCTGCCGGCAATCGGCGATGCCCTGATAAACCTTGCGGACGGACAAGCGGGTCATGGGTGGGCTCCTTTCAGCCTCGTCGGGCTGGAGCGCGGCTCATCCACTCGATGTCGCCATCCTATTCCGCCCTTCCTGACCCCTCTTCCGCGGCCGTCTCTCCGTCCGGCCGCGTCAAGGGTAAACCTGCGCCCGCTTCGCGGCCCTTGACCCGGCCGGCGGGTGCGGCAGCCAGGCTTCTTTATTTCCTCTTTTCTCCCTTTCCCCGGTTCTTCACCCTTGCCTTGAGTTCGGCGTTCCAGTCCTCCTCGTGCGGGCGGAGACGTTCGAAGCCGCAGTTCGCCTCGCCGGCGACCGCTTCGAGGCGAACCGCGTAGGTGTCGCCCTGCGCGTTGTTGTCCGTGGCGGCGACCAGCAATAGGCCATCCCGCGCCGCCAGCAGCCGGATCGCCGCATCGGTGGCAGGAGCCCAGCCGCCCCCGGTACTGACATAGAGGCTATCGCGCCGAGTGCTCTCCAGCGCGGCAAGACTCATGGCGTCGATCGCGGCCTCGGTGACACAGAGACGGAGCGCATCGCAGAAGCCAAACCGGAAGAGCACCTTTGCCCCGCCGGTCGAGAAGCCACGCCATTCCGGACCGCGTTCCTCCCAGCCGGTCACGACCCCCTCCCCCTCGCTGTGAGCGGCCCACATGCTGCCGCGAGGCCCCTCCCGCAGCAGATCATGACGGATGGCGGCGCTGATCACGGCTTCCGGAAGCTGGCGGTCGTCGCGCAGATAGCGCCATGTCGTCGATCCCGGCCACGGCTTGCGGCGGGCGCTCCAGCGTTCGGCGACGCCGAGATCCGGCCCGCGCTTCTGCGCCTGCCTTTTCCACACAGGCTCGCGCGGCTCGTAGCCGACCAGCCGGGCGACCAGCGACTTCGCCTCCGCGAAACCGACCCCATGCAGATGGGTCATCAGCGAGAACACATCCCCCTTCGCGTCAGAGAGCGGATCGAACCAGCCTTTTCCGTCATGGATCACGATGACGATCTCGTCGCCGCGCCGGTATTTGACCGCACGTCGGGTACTCTCCTTCAGGTCGATCGCGTAACCGGCCTGATCCAGCGCCGCCGCGCAGGCCACCCTTTGTCGAAGTTCCTCGAGTTCGTCCTGTTCCATGTCCCTCTTTCGTGCGCCGCAGGCGCCGCCTTCCTTCAGGTTTCTTTCCCGCACCTTGCGGGACGCCTTCCGGATGCCGCGAAGAGCAAAGGCGGCAAGGGCGCGGCTGGCAATGTGTGTTTTTGCACCTCGCGCCGTCGCCCGCGGGCCAGCGCGGCGCAGCTTCCCTTGCCGGCGCAAGCTCGCAAGTGGCACCTCCGGGAGGAGGAAGCCGGCTCAATGAGCCGGCCCGTGTTCAAAGGGATCGTATTCGGCGAGGGTCTCGACCTCATCGTCGTCGAGTTCGGCGCTCGGCAGGACGCCGAATTCGTCGCCGGAGCGGAAGAGCGTGACAGGAACCATCAGGGTGCGGGCGAGCTGAAAGGCGTGGTTTTGGGCGAGGGAAAGATCTTGCGACATCTGAGGGCTCCATCTCTGGAGCGGGCCAATTCCCGCTCGATGGCTCCTCAAATGTCTGGCTCCGGGCGCGATCACCGCAGAGGCGAAGCCGGCGCGGCCGCAGCTTGCTAGCGGACCCCTTCAGGGGTTGATCGTGGAAGATCCGGAGCTGGACCAGGAAGCCATCTCAAGAGAGCGGGATTGGGCTGCGGGCCGAGCCCGCGTGCCGCCGGATCGGCTCGCACATTGAACACGAGCTGGACTTGGCAGATTTCCACCACGAGGTCCCTTTCCAGATGTTCGAGGTCCGAGGCGGGACACGCGCGGCAGTCTCCCCCAGTCGAAGCCAAGCGGTTGTAGTTGTCTCGACATGCATTGCGAATGGCACGATCGAGCCTATCGCGGACATCAGCGGATTTGATGCTTCTGCCATTCCGGCTCGACAGGCCGAAATAGCCAGAGGCCACCGCAGAGAGCCGTCAGATAGACAACCGCAGCTGCCCCGAAAAAGCCCTTCGCGCCGAGCGCATTCATCATGCCGCCGGCGACGACGGGGCCGATGACGGCAGCCAGAGCATAGACAGAGGCAAGGGCGGCGGTGGCCGCCGTCAGCATCTCAGCCCGGAAGCGGTCACCGATCAGCGCGAGCCCAGCGGTGTAGAGCCCATAATTCGCGCCGCCCCAGACCAGCATCACCCCGGCTACCGGCCAGAATCCCATACCTGGTCCGGAGACCAGCGGCAGGGTGCAGGCGAGCGATAGGCCGCAGCAACCAAGAACCGTGCGGCGGCGGCCAGCCTTGTCCAGCGCCAGCCCGATCAGCGGCTGCCCGATCACCAGGCCGACATGGAAAACCGCGGCGAGCAGCACCGCCTGCGAGACGTCGAAATCGCGATCGAGCATGATGACCGGCATGAGGCTGATGGCGATGGCATCAATCATCGAGGCGATGAAGAGAAAGCCGAAGGCTAAAGGAAAGGCTGTGATCGCCGACACGATGTGGCGCGCCGATCCCGGTGCCACCAAGCGGCTCACCGGCCGTTCCACCGCGGCGAACGGGATCAGCGCCATCAGCGCTATCGCGGCGCAACCGAGGAGAAGCGCGGCCGGGCGGTCGGGCATCAGCGCGATCATCGCGGGACCGAGTACGAAACCGAGGGCATTGGCAGCGGTATAGACGCCCATGATCTGCCCGCGCCGCTCTGGCGCCGCGGCCGCGTTCAGCGCCGTTTCGGCGACGATGAACATGAGACCCGCACCGCAGCCCAGAATCACGCGGGCCGCGAAGACCGGCCAGAAGTCCCGCAGGAAGGCCAGTGCAACGAGCGCCACCGCCAGCAGCCCCACACCTGCCATCGCCGTTCGACCCGCGCCCAACCGGCGGGCGAGGCCGGGCACCAGCACCACGCCGGTCATGAGGCCGAGGCCGGTCGCTGCCGTATTCAGGCCATTGAGCGCGCCTGACACGCGATCCGATAGCAACAGACCCAGAAGCGGATAGGTGGTGCCCATCGCGAGGCCGTAGATCGTCACGCCGAGGATCAGCGCGACGATCATCCGGGTTTGGGGGTTCTGCGGTCGGGTCATGGCCTCCTCCTGGCGATGGGGTGTCCGGGAGATGCCGCGAAGTGAGCTTTCACTCAAACGATATTTTTTGCCGCAAGCGAACGCTTTTGTTATGCTGGTCTCATGCGCAAACTGCCCAACCTCAACGCCACCCGCGCCTTCGAAGCCGCTGCCCGGCATGGCAGCTTCGCTGCGGCGGCGGACGAACTGGGCGTCAGCCATGCCGCCGTCAGCCGCCACGTGCGCAATCTGGAGATGGAACTGGGCGTCGAACTCTTCGAGCGCCACGCCCGCCATGTCGTTCTGACCGGCGAAGGCGGCTTCTTCGCCCGCACCGTTGCCCGGTCCTTCGCCGATCTGGCGCTTGGCGTCGGGCGTCTGAAGCGCGGCACGGCCAAGGGAACAGTGATTCTGGATGTGGAATCCGATCTGGCGGTCTTGTGGCTCATGCCGCGGCTGACGGCGCAGGCGCTGGACGCGCTGCAGCTCAACGTCGATCTCCGCTGCCGCCCGGACCCGCCGCGCAGCCTGCCAGGCGATGTCGATCTGGTGCTGACCTGGGGACCGGCGGCGCTGATCGGCTTTCGCTCCGAGCCCTTCCTTGATCTCAATGCGTTCCCGGTCGCGTCGCCCGCATTGATCGCCAAGGGGCCAGATCCGGCCTCACCAGGCTTCTACGCCGCGCACAGGCTGATCCACGAGCGTGGACTCTACTGGTGGCGACGCTATTGCGAAGCGGCAGGCGTCATGCTGGACGATGTCGACAACCACCTGTTCTTCAACCGCACCCACCTGTGCATCGACGCGGCGCTGCGCGGTCTTGGCATTGCCATCGGCGACCATCTCTCCTGCGGCGAGCATCTGCGGTCGGGGCGTCTTTTTCAGCTTCCCGGCCCGGTCCTGCCGGGACGGGAACAGTATCATCTGCTGACCCCTGACACGACGCACCTGTCACGGCCCGCGCGACAAATGCGCGACTGGTTGAGGAAGGCAGCGCAGAAATGAAAGTGACTGGCTGAAAGAACTCAGCCTGGATTGTTGCTGTTGCGGTGAAGGCCGATTTTGGACAACACTGCCCCCGGCAAATCAGGGTGTTCCGCCCGCGATCTTGCTGTCAGCAAAAGAACGGTCGAGGTTATCGTGAATTCGAAAACGCGTGCAAAGAGCATCGTCGAGGGAAGTGGTGCGATGAGGATAGTGGACCGGCTGCGCTCCTGCTGGGGGTTCAGTCCAAACGTTGATCGAAATGTCACCCTGGTGGACGGCTTTCTCAACGGCAAGACCGTTGCCGAGCTGGCGCAGGAGCATCGCCTTTCAAAAACAAGGACGCGCCAGATCATCGAAAAGGCCGACCGCCTCGTGGGCGGGGGTATCTTGACCAGGGCCGAACCGTCCGAGGCTCCGCCACGATCCGATTTCATGGCGGCCTATCGGTACGTATGGAGCCTGGCGGAGACGCACCGGCTCGGGAGCGTCGCGCCACACCATTTTTTCAAGGAGCTGCAACGCGCGGGATCACTGGAACAGCTTGTTGACCGCATCAAGCGATATCCCAAGCGCGCTCCACTGACATCCGAGCTCATACGCCTCGTGTGGCTGAAGGAGACGGGCGAAAGCCCCTGGTCGGCTATGAAGCGATCGAAGATCACGATTGTGGAACCAGGCTGTGCGGCTGATCATCCAGATCGCGGGCTTCATTGCCAGCGCGCGCTGGAACCGGCTGTCCAGGAATTGGTTGAGAGCGCCGCGGCGGCCGGATGGACCAATGACGAGATCGCGGGTGCACTCCTCGAAGTCGCGCGCGCACATCAAGGGTGACAATGCGCTGAGAGGTTACCGTGCATCCGGGCCGAGGGCGGACGGGAGAGCGGTTCGCCAGCCATTCGCAACGCGCATGCCTCGCCGGGTCGACCGAAGAGCGCTACTCCAGAAAACCTCTCGGCCGTGACTCGACCGAGATGCAGAGGGCACAGGCGAAAGGCTGACAAAGACAACCGTCATTGACGTGTTCAGGGCGATGGTTAGATTGCCTCCGCGGGTGAGAATTGCCCGCCTTGCCAAGACAAGGAGTAGACGCGTGGCTACGGGTACGGTGAAGTGGTTTAATGCGACAAAGGGCTTTGGGTTCATCCAACCGGACGCCGGCGGAGCGGACGTTTTCGTTCATATATCTGCCGTGGAACGTGCCGGGTTGAGGAGCCTCGCCGATGGCCAAAAGGTCAGCTATGAGGTCGAGCAGGACCGGCGCACTGGAAAATCGTCAGCTGGCAATCTCCAAGCGATCTAAGGTGCTCTCACTCTGGACGCTTCCGCCAGCCGTGTTTCCCGCTATCATGATCCGGCTTGTGCAGCATCCGCTTCCCCGGCAACAAGCGCGTCGTGCTTACTGGCGCGCGTTCTCGCCCAGCGACGTCCTTGCCGCAGCGATCTCATAGTCGGCCGCAAACCGCAATTCGCGCAGCGGCCGCACTCGCTTGATGGCCTCCTGGTATAGCGGATGCGCCTTATAGGCAGCGAGCTCGGCATCGGTGCCGAATTCGCCGTAGACGATGACGTCGACTTCCTTACTGGCGGGATCGCTCTTGCGATTCTGCGCGACTTCGAGCCGGCGTGCGTGCGGGATCTTCGTCAGCAGTGCAAGCCCGTCCAGGATCGGCTCGAGATTGCTGCTGCTCGCGGCAGTGAAGAAGACGATGTGTCGGATCATGATTTTCGTTTGGGGCTGGTTCCGATAAGAGAGGCGGACCAGTATCAGGCGGCCACAAATCCGCAACGCAATTTCGCCAATCCTTAAAACTGAGAGGCGGAGAGGTAGCGTCATCGCCCGGGACCATGTCCTTCGTTGAGAGGACCCCCAAGCCATGCAAATCTCCTCGAGCCGAAGCTAGAGGCTGCTTCTTGCCGGGAAGCGGGCCGAAGCCGGTGCTTCATGCTAAATTCTGACAAAGCGTAACCGCTCGTGTACCCAACATGCCAGGCACGTGACATTCCTCAAAGTGCCTGTAAACGGCTTGGCGCTTCGGCGCTGATCGGCGAATAATCTTTGAATTGGTCACGGGCGGTCACGGAGGGACCCCGGCTTGCACCATCTCGGGATCGACGTCTCACGCAGCTCGGCGTTCCTGGACGAGTGGCGCGGCCAACTCGTGTATGCGCGCATTAGGACAAACCCGCCGGGCGATGTCGCAAAGATGCTGGTGATGCGTCAGATAAATTACCTGACCCACTTTCGCCATATCGGCGAAGAGCCGGAAAGCTTCCTCCGCCCGAAAGTCGTCGAACGTCTCCATGATGTCGTCGGCGATAAAGGGAACCGGGGTTCGAGATTGGGCGAACTCGTGGTAGCCGGCAACCCGGAGCGCGAGATAGAGTTGAAAACGCGTTCCCTTTGACATTTCCTGCGCCAGCTTGGAACTCCCATCAGCTCCGATGCCAATAAGGACTTCGGTGTCCTTGTCCGGCTGGGTCGCCAGACCACGATAGGCGCCGCGGCTGATAACCTGAAAAGCCTCCGAGGCGCGAAGCATCATCGAACTGCGATGCTTGTCGCGATAGAGGCGCAAGGCTTGCTCGGCCGCGACGATGCCGGCCCTGAGGCGGAAGTAGCTGAATGCCTTATCCTCGATTTCCAGGAGGACCGTTCGCCGTTGCTCCTCAAGAGCAGCCACGGCATTGTCGCCGTCGACAGCATCCACCTCGTCGGACGCTTTGCTGTATGCCGTAAACAACTCTCGTACGCGCCGATCCTGATCCTCAAATCGGGCTCTGAGTTCTACCTGCTCAGCCTCCAGCGCATGCCGATCCGCGGCGTCAAGCATCTGTTCGACATCGGCCATGTCCTGAATTGGCAGCGCCTCGCGGATTTCGCGTTCGATGATATGACAACGACGGCGCAAGTCGCTCCTTTGCTCGATCATGCGCAGCTTTTTCTCGACCTCCTGCAAGGAAGTTACTCCGAACAGCTGCGTCATTTCAGATTTGCGTCGCTCGCAAATCTCGATTTCAGCCTCCAGGTCCCGGCTTTTGAGGCTCTGATCCTCGAGAGCAAGCTGCTTGGATTCCTTTTCCGCCTTTTTCGATCGGGCCTCTTCCACTCTGGCGGACATCAGCGCCCAGAGGCTCAGGGCACTCTCTGCTGGTCGCTCCAATCCGAGTTCTGCGGCCATGACGGCAAGCTCGCGCGAAAAGGCCGCCTGATCGTCCTCCATCTTGGCGATGCGATCTGCCAAGCCGGCTTGCCGTTGAGCAGCCGGGCCGAGCTCGGCTAATCGGTCCATGACCTCCTTGACGGTCACGAGGCTGGGGATAGTGCCGCCCGCCCCGAGCCAGCAGCTCCTGCAAACCTCAGCCCATGACGCGTCCCATCGCGCCTCGTCGGCGGATGCCGTTTCAAGGGCTGAGCGGCGGGAAGCCTCCTCCCTTTCGCAGCGTTCAAGCTGCTCCCTCAGATTCTTGTGTTCGACTTCCAGATCAATGGCGGATTGGGCCGTAGCCAAAAGCGCTTCATAGGCGTCAGAATGATCATGGGAAACGGCTGCCGCCGACAATGCCGCCGAGAGCCGGTTGTGCGCCGCCGACGCGTCCACTTCGGCCTGGCGTAAATCACCTTCCGCCTGCCTGAGCAATGCGGCTGTCGCGAGGACCGTTTCGCGCCGGCGCAGCCATGCCTCAAGCCCACTTGGCGTGATCTCGTCCGAAATAGTCGGAGCCATTTTCCGAGCACAATCCAGAATTTCGGCCCTGATGGCTTCGCGTTTCGACTTCGCCGAGTTCAGCAGCTCCGCTGAGCGTTCCAATTCCGCTTCCGCGACGGCGAGCCTCTGACAGGTTTGATTGAGCTTCGCCAGGTCGCTCATGTGTCCCAGCCGTGCGCTGGTGATCAGGTCGTCTTTCCGCAGCTCAATCTCGAACGCCGCAGCGGTCGATTCATTGAGTGCGTCACGATGCGTGGCCCATGCTGCTTCACGCGCGGATCGCGATGTTGCTGCCTCGTGGTCGCCCACAACCCCGGTGGTATTCTTCAGTGCATCCAGTTCGGCTCGCAAACGCCGCTGCTCACTCGTGAGGCGCCCGCTGTCATCGCTGTGGCGATCGATC